>NZ_JAXXBR010000078.1:0-39062 GCF_037242085.1 Alitiscatomonas sp.
GCCAGAGAGATGGGAACCGCCAGGGAGGCTATAACCGCGACGGCCAGAGAGACGGGAACCGCCAGGGCGGGTTTAACCGCGACGGTCAGAGAGACGGAAACCGCCAGGGAGGCTATAACCGTGACGGCGGCCGTCAGGGAGGCTATGGCCGCGATGGCCAGAGAGACGGAAACCGTCAGGGAGGCCGCGACGGCCGCGGCGGACTGAACATCCCCAAGCCGTCCTTCGATACCCCCATGGCCCAGAAGCAGCAGAACACCAAGGCCAGCAAGAATGCTTATAAGAAAGAGCATGATGCCAGAAAGGACCGGGACGAGGAGTTAAGAGGCAAGAACGCCAAGGGCGGAAAGGGCGTTAAGGCTCCCGTGATGCAGCAGCCCAAGAAGGCTGAGGCCAAGGTGGAGGAGATCAAGACCATCGTGATCCCGGAGACCATCACCATTAAGGAGCTGGCTGAAAAGATGAAATTACAGCCCTCCGCCATCGTGAAAAAACTGTTCTTACAGGGGACCATCGTGACCATCAACCAGGAGATCGACTTTGAGAAGGCTGAGGAGATCGCCATGGAGTACGACGTTCTCTGTGAGAAGGAAAAGAAGATCAACGTGATCGAGGAGCTCTTAAGAGAGGAAGAGGAGGACGAGAAGGACATGGTTTCCAGACCGCCGGTCATCTGCGTCATGGGTCACGTTGACCATGGTAAGACCTCTCTTCTGGACGCCATCCGCCAGAGCAATGTGACTTCCAGGGAGGCAGGCGGCATCACCCAGCACATCGGTGCATATGTGGTAGAGGCCAACGGCCAGAGGATCACCTTCTTAGATACCCCGGGCCATGAGGCATTCACCGCCATGCGTATGAGGGGAGCCCAGGCTACGGACATCGCAATTCTTGTGGTGGCAGCCGACGACGGCGTAATGCCCCAGACCGTGGAGGCCATCAACCATGCCAAGGCCGCAGGGGTGGAGATCATCGTTGCAGTCAACAAGATCGATAAGCCCAGCGCCAATGTGGAGCGTGTAAAACAGGAGCTTTCCGAATATGAGCTGATCCCCGAGGACTGGGGCGGCAGCACCGTATTCGTTCCCGTATCCGCCCATACAAAGGAGGGCATCCCGGAGCTTCTGGAGATGATCCTCTTAACGGCAGAGGTGAAGGAATTAAAGGCCAACCCCAACCGGAAGGCCAGAGGTCTTGTGATCGAGGCACAGTTAGACAAGGGCAGAGGTCCCGTGGCTACTGTCCTTGTACAGAAGGGAACCTTAAAGGTGGGCGATTCCATCGCCGCAGGCTCCTGCTACGGAAGAGTCCGCGCCATGATGGACGATAAGGGCAACCGTGTGAAGGAAGCCGGCCCGTCCACTCCGGTGGAGATCCTGGGTCTCAACGACGTTCCCAACGCCGGCGAGGTATTTGTGGCTCTCCAGAACGAGAAGGAGGCCAGAAGCTTTGCTGAGACCTTCATCACAGAAGGAAAGAACAAGTTAATTGAAGATACAAAGGCAAAATTATCCCTGGACGATCTGTTCTCCCAGATCAAGGCAGGAAATGTGAAAGAGCTGCCCATCATCGTAAAGGCAGACGTACAGGGATCCGTGGAAGCAGTAAAACAGAGTCTTGTGAAGCTCTCCAACGAAGAAGTGGTGGTAAAGGTGATCCACGGCGGCGTCGGCACCATCAACGAATCCGACGTGACCCTGGCTTCCGCTTCCAACGCCATCATCATCGGCTTCAATGTGCGTCCTGACGCCACCGCCAAGTCCATTGCGGACCGGGAGAAGGTGGATATGCGTCTGTACCGCGTGATCTACCAGGCCATCGAGGATGTGGAGGCTGCCATGAAGGGCATGCTGGATCCCATCTACGAAGAGCAGGTGACCGGCCATGCCGTTGTGCGCCAGACCTTCAAGGCCTCCGGCGTGGGCACCATTGCCGGTTCCTATGTCCTGGACGGAAAGATCACCCGCGGCTCCAAGGCCCGCATCACCCGCGAGGGCGAGCAGATCTTCGAGGGACCGTTAGCTTCCTTAAAGCGTTTCAAGGACGATGTGAAGGAGGTCAACGCAGGCTACGAGTGCGGCCTTGTATTTGAAGGCTTCAACGACCTGAAGGAAGACGATATGATCGAGATCTATATCATGGTAGAGGTTCCGAGATAGTAAAGAAGGAGTATCATGAGAAAGAACAGCATTAAAAATACACGAATCAACGGGGAGGTCCAGAAGGCTCTGAGCGATATCATCCGCTCAGAGCTCAAGGATCCCAGGATCCATCCAATGACCAGCGTGGTCTTAGTCCAGGTGACGCCGGATCTGAAATACTGCAAGGCGTATATCAGCGTTCTTGCAGACGAGGAGCAGGCTAAGGACACCATCCGCGGCTTAAAGAGCGCCGAGGGCTTTATCCGGACCCAGTTGGCAAAGGCGGTGAACCTTAGGAATACGCCGGAGATCTCCTTTATCCTGGACCAGTCCATCGAATACGGAGTCCGCATGTCGAAGCTCATCGACGATGTGACAAAGGATCTGACGGACCGGGATGAGGAAAACGGCGAGGAGACAGAGGACGGCAGGTAAGGTCCTGCCCCAGGAAAGGAGTCTGCCCAGTGGAAATTCTGACAGATGTGCTGAAAGATAAAAAAACAGTGGCCATTTTAGGCCATGTGAATCCGGACGGGGACTGTATCGGTTCCTGTCTGGCCATGTATAATTACCTGACGGAAAACTACGGGGAGCTTAGGGTATCCGTATATCTGGAGCCCATGGGCGCAAAATTCGGATATTTAAAGGGCTACGGCCAGGTGAAACACGGATTTGAGCCGGAACGGACCTTCGATCTCTGCATTACCCTGGATGCCAGCGACGAAAAGCGCCTGGGAGAATTTGCTCCCTATCTGAAAACGGCGGCGGACAGCCTGTGCATCGACCATCACATCACCAACCAGGGCCTGGCCCGGGTCAATGTGATCGCCGGAAGCGCCAGCTCCACCTGCGAGGTCCTTTACGGCCTCCTGGACCAGGATAAGATCGGGAAGGCCGTGGCAGAGTGCCTGTACACCGGCATCGTCCATGATACGGGCGTGTTCAAATATTCCAACACCTCCCGGAGGACCATGGAGATCGCCGGATATCTGATGGACCAGGGGATCGATTTCCCGAAGATCATTGACGGAAGCTTTTACCAGAAGAGCTACGGTCAGACCAGGGTCCACGGCCAGGCCATGCTGGACAGCGTCCTTTTTGAGGACGGCCGCTGCATCTACACGGTGGTGACCCAGGAGGAGCTTAAGAAAAACGGCTGTACGGTGAAGTCCACCGACGGTATCGTGGATCTTCTCCGGTCTGTGACCGGAGTGGAGTGCGCCATCCTCCTTTATGAGACAGGGAATCCGTCGGAGTATAAGGTGAGCCTCCGGACTAATACGGAGCTGGATCTGAGCCGGATCGCCCTGGCCTTTGGCGGCGGCGGCCACAAAAAGGCCGCGGGCTGTACCATGACCGGTACAGTGGAGGAGATCATCCGCCAGGTGGACGGACAGATCCAGATCCAGTGGGGCGAAGAAAAAGAACAGACTGGGGTTTAAAATGTACGACGGCATCATAAACGTATATAAGGAAAAGGGCTTCACGTCCTTTGATGTGGTGGCTAAAATGCGGGGGATCCTGGGCCAGAAAAAGGTGGGCCATACGGGGACCCTGGACCCGGAGGCCGAAGGCGTCCTGCCGGTATGCGTGGGAAAGGGCACCAGGCTCTGCGACATGCTGACAGACCGGGACAAGACGTATGAGGCCACCCTGCTCCTGGGTATGGAGACCGATACCCAGGATACCACAGGGACGGTTCTTTCAGAAACGGACGCTTCCGGACTGACGGAGGAGGCCGTGCGGGAGGCCGTCTTATGCTTTGTGGGGGATTATGACCAGATCCCTCCCATGTATTCGGCTTTGAAGGTCAACGGAAGGAAGCTCTGCGATCTGGCCCGCCAGGGCGTGGAGGTGGAGCGGAAGCCCAGACCGGTGAAGATCTACGACATCACCATCCGTTCCATCCGGCTGCCGGAGGTGGTCATGACCGTTTCCTGCTCCAAGGGAACGTATATCCGGACCCTCTGTCATGACATTGGAGAAAAGCTGGCTGTGGGCGGGTGCATGAAAAAGCTCCTGCGCACCAGGGCCGCCGGATTCCGGATGGAGGACAGCCGGACCCTGGATGAGCTCCAGGCCCTGAAGGATACGGGCCGGCTGGAGGAGGCGGTGCTGCCGGTGGAAACTGTGTTTTCCGGTTATAAAGAGATACGGTCCGGGGATGCGTCCATGGACCGTCTTTTGAGAAACGGAAATCCCTTCCGCTTCCAGATGGACGGGGAAGACAGTCTTGAAGATCCCTTCCGGGTCTACGACAGCACGGGGCTGTTCATTGGTATTTACAGATTTTCTGAGGAAAAACGCATGTTTTATCCGGTAAAAATCTTTTTGTCATAAGGAGACGGCATGCAGTATATTGCAGAAACAAAAGAATTTCAGATCACAGAACCGACGGTGGTCAGCATCGGAAAGTTCGACGGCCTCCATGTGGGCCACCAGAAGCTGGTGAGGGAAATGGTCCGCTGGAAGGAAAAGGGCTTAAAGGTGGCGATGTTCACGTTTTCCACGCCGCCCCTGAGTCTGGTGGGCGGCCGGAAGCAGACCGTCCTCATGACCAACCGGGAGCGGATGGAGCTCCTGCGCTCGGCCGGGGTGGATTATCTGGTGGAATATCCCTTTGACCAGGAGGTATGCCACATGGCCCCGGAGCAGTTTGTAAAGGAGATCCTGGCGGGAAAGATGAACGCCAGGATCATCATCACCGGGCCGGACTGTCATTTTGGCTACAAGGCCGCAGGAGACAGGGCTCTTTTGGAAAAACTGGCGCCGGAATATGGCTACCAGTTTTTTGTGGTAGAAAAGGAACGGGATACAGACGGAGCCATCATCAGCAGCACCTATGTGCGGAAGATGCTGGAGGAGGGCGATGTGAAAAAGGCGGACCGGCTCCTGGGCTATGATTATTTCATCACAGGGACCGTGACCCACGGAAGATCCATCGGCCATAAAAAGCTCTACCCCACAGCCAACCTGCTTCCGCCGCCGGAAAAGCATCTGCCCAGATTCGGCGTCTATGTGACCCGGGTGACGGCAGACGGGAAGACCTACGGCGGCCTTACGAACATTGGGAAAAAGCCCACGATCCAGGGAGAGAATCCTGTGGGAGTGGAGACGTATCTCTATGATTTTGATGGAGATCTTTACGGAAAGGAGATCCGGGTGGAGCTTCTGGATTTTATACGGCCGGAGATGCGGTTTGATTCCATCGGCCAGCTAAAGGCCCAGCTGGATCATGATATAGGAAAATGCCGGGAGATCTTCCGGGATTCCTGGACTGTCCAGGAGAAAGGAAAGGCGGATGGGTAAAAAACAGATCGGAACGTATTGCGTGATCGGGCTCATTGCTGCGGCGGTGTGCCTGTTTTTGAAGAATGCGGACAGGATCGCATCTGTGTTCTCCCTGGCATTTTCGGCGGCAGCTCCCCTGCTGGTGGGCTGCGTCATCGCCTACGTGCTCAATATCCTGTTAAAAAGGATCGAGCGGTTCTGGTTCCCGGGCACAAAGCGGAGGTTCCTCATAAAGCTCAGACGGCCGGTCTGCATCCTGTTATCATTCCTGGCCCTGGTGCTTATCATGGCCGGAGTGGTGTATCTGGTGGTTCCAGAGCTGGTTTCCAGTATCCGGCTGGTGACAGATGAGATCCCGCCGGTGATCGAGGAGATCCGGCTGTGGGCCATCGCCCATCTGGAGGAAATGCCGGAGATCCAGACGTACCTGGAAAATGCAGATATCGACTGGAAGAACATGATGGAGAAGGCTGTGAACATCCTGCTTACAGGAGCCGGAGGGATCTTCAATTCCGTTGTGCTGGTATTTTCCAAGGTCATCGGAACGGCAGCCCGGTTTATGATCGGTTCCATTTTTGCCGTTTACCTGTTAAGCTCCAAGGAAAAGCTGGCATCCCAGGGCGACCGGATCATGCGGGCCTATCTGCCGGACCGGGTGCGGAATACAGTCTGCTACGCCCTTAAGACGCTTCATGAGGTGTTCACCAGCTTCATCGTCGGCCAGTGCATGGAGGCAGTGATCATCGGAACCCTCTGTGCCCTGGGAATGACTCTGCTCCGGTTCCCCTATGCGGTGATGACCGGCGCTGTGGTGGGCGTTACAGCCTTGATCCCGGTGGTGGGCGCATATATCGGCGCGGCTGTGGGTGCATTTATGGTATTTACGGTGAATCCCATCCAGGCGGTGGGCTTTATCATCTTCCTGGTACTGCTCCAGCAGCTCGAAGGAAACCTGATCTACCCAAGAGTGGTGGGCTCGTCCATCGGCCTTCCGGGCATGTGGGTCCTGGCGGCTGTGACCATTGGCGGCGGCGTGCTGGGCGTAGGAGGAATGCTCCTGGGAGTACCTCTGGCGGCAGCGGCGTACCGCTTCCTGGGCGACGGTGTCCAGAAACGGCTGAGATCCTAGGGAACCGGGAAGTTTAGGAAGGAAATTATGGAAGAAAAGAAGGAAAGAGAAGGAGAGGCGGAAAGCCTTTCCCCGGAAACGCCCCAGACCGGAAGGCTCCGGGGAAGGAGCCGGAAACGGACGGACGCTCCGGAAGGGAAGAAAAAGGCCGGCCGGATCGCTCTGGCAGCCGTCATTGGGACCGCCGTCCTGGCGGCGGCCGGGGCCGGATATTACTTCCTGGAAACGGGAAAGTATAAAACGGCGTTTTTCCCCAACACGACCATCAATGGCATAGACGCCTCCGGAAAGACCGTGGAGGAGGTCAAAAGCCTGATCGAGTCCGGGCTTTCCGGCTATACTCTGACGGTCCAGGCCCGGGACGGGGCCAGCGGGACCATTGGAACCGAGGAGATCGGCCTTCATTCAGAATTTGACGGCAGTCTGGAAAAGCTTCTGGAGGAGCAGGAGCCGGGCCAGTGGATCCGGTATCTGAAGGAGGGGCCGGCTCATGAGATCCGTACCATGATCGCCTTTGACGGCGAAAAGCTGAAGGAAGCGGTCCGGGAATTTCCGTTTATGGATCCGGATCAGATGAGGGAACCGGAAAATGCCCGGATCTCCGAGTATGACAGCGGGACCAGGAGCTACTCGGTGGTTCCGGCAGTCCAGGGAACGGAGCTGGTGGAGGAACAGGTGGAGAAGGCAGTGGCCGCGGCCATCGTAAGTCTCTCAGATCAGGTGGACCTGGATGCAGAGGGCTGTTATACAAAACCGGCGGTGGATGAGACAGACGAGGGGCTCAACGCGGCCGCAGCAGAGATGAACCGGTATGTGGGCGCGGTGGTGACCCATACCTTTGGGGATGCCAGGGAAGTGCTGGACGGAGATACCATCAGCCAGTGGATCACAGTGGACGGAGGAAACGTCACGCTGGATGAAAGCCAGGCGGCCGCTTACGTAAAGGAACTGGCGGGAAAGTATGACACAGCCTATAAAACAAAGACCCTGAAAACGTCCTACGGAAAGGATGTGACCATCTCCAGAGGCCATTACGGCTGGAAGATCAGCCAGGCGGCGGAGACGGCGGCGGTGCTCTCCATCATAAAAAACGGAGAGCAGCAGACCAGGGAGCCGGAATACAGCCAGAAGGCTGCCAGCCGCGGGGCCAATGATTACGGCAGTACATATGTGGAGATCAATCTGACTGCCCAGCATCTGTATTTTTATAAAAACGGAGAGCTCCTGGTGGAAACAGACTTTGTATCCGGCAACGAATCCAGAGGCTGGGCCACACCGGGCGGCGCGTATCCGCTGACCTATAAGCAGAGGAACGCCACGCTGCGGGGAGAGGGCTATGCCACGCCTGTATCCTACTGGATGCCCTTCAACGGCGGGATCGGCCTTCATGACGCCAGCTGGAGAGGAAGCTTCGGCGGGACGATCTATAAGACCGGCGGCTCCCACGGCTGCATCAACCTTCCGCCTAAGGCGGCCAAGACGATCTTTGAAAACATCTCCCAGGGAGATCCGGTGCTCTGCTACCACCTGGCCGGTACAGAGTCCAAAAAAACGGCTCCGGCGGAAAAACCGGCAGCAACCACTGCGGCCTCCACAGCCGCCTCCACGGCTGCGCCGGAGACCACGGCCGCACCGGCACCGGAGCAGACCCAGCCGCCGGCAGAGCAGCCGGTGGGTCCCAGCGTGGAGCTTCCGGAGGGAAATACGGATGGTCCGGGAGGCGGAGCGTCTCCGGAGGAATCCAGTCCCCAGGAAACTCCGGCGTCTCCAGTGGAAACGGCCCCGGCTGTGCCAGGCCCTGTGGGTCCGTCTGTGACGGCCGGAGGGGACGAGGAGAGCTTTGGTCCCGGATTTGCGGATCCGGCGCCAGAGCCGATGCCGGGACCTGGAGGCCCTGGAGCTTAAGAGAAAAACTCCCGCAGAAGCCAGCGGATGTCCAAAGCTGGCTTTCTGCGGGAGTTTTTTATTTGATAGGAATTTGATAGGAAATTCCTAAGAACCGGGACTCTGTTCCTTACCGGGTCTGTACCACGCCGTCAATCACCCAGGCCCCGTCGGTGTTTAAAAGATTTCCATCCACAACGGTGCCGGAGAGCATTTTTCCTCTGGTTCCGTCGGAGGCAGGGTTGAAATAATAGCATTTTCTGAGGCCCGAGCCATCCGGGATCCAGTGCCATCCGGTCAGCATTTTTCCTCTGGTGCCGTCCGAGGCGCTGTTGAGGTAGTAGTAGCTTCCATCCGGATCCTGGAACCATCCGGTCCTCATGCTCCCGTTTTCGTCAAAGCAGAACCAGTCAAAGGAGGACTGGCCCCGGGCGGGATCGGCGTAGGGATTGTAGATGGCGGCCCAGCAGTTTTTATAGAATCTTCCGGAATCATCCAGGAAGGTCCAGCTTCCCTCTGCGTTGAGCCCCCAGGTGCCGTGGACCACATAGGAGGGAAGACCGGAGACTTCGGAGCCGCCAGAGGTCTCGGTATGGTCAGAGATTCCGGAGCCATTGGAGCTTCCGGAACCGCCGGAGGTTTCAGAACCGCCGGAGCCTCCTTCCTCCTCTTCGCCGTCAGTGTCCTCATCACCGGAATCCTCGGTGCTGTCGTACTCGTCGGATGACAGGGAGAAGAAATGGACCGTATACTGGAGCCCGTCGTAGCCGCTGTCGTTCCGGAGACCTGTGATCTTTACGGTCACATTATCACCGGCGGAAAAACGTACATTGGGGGTGAAGATCAGAGCCGGTCCATAGCCGTAGTTGCTGGTCTCCACGTTCATATAGGTCCCGGCCCGGTTGGTATCTTTGCCGGAGATTGTATACTGCTTTCCGGTCTTTTCGCTGGTCATGGTGATCTTGATCCTGGATTGGTCGCTGGAGCGCAGCGGATATTGGGAGGGATCGAAGCTGATGCTCCAGGGGCCGGTGAAATACTCCACAGGCATGTTCAAGGCCGGCCACAGCACCATTTCCGGCACATCCTCGTATCCGTTGTCCGTGCCGTCAAAGCTGTACATGGCCGTATAGGAGCCCGCATGGCCGAAGCCGGTGGCCTGCATACGCGGATCCAGGCACCATCTTCTGTGGCCGATCCTGTCAATATTGGAGGTATCCCCGTCGTCGATCCAGCCATCGGTGATGGCGGTGGAGAGATTGCGGTAGCCCTGGCCCAGGTTGGAGGATGAGGTGCCCTCATAGGCCAGCTGGTAAAATTCCTGGGAAACGCCGGCGGGTTTTTTTGGCTTATGCTCCATTCCGGTCTTTGTCATAAGGGCAGCGCCTGCCATAGCCATATTTTCATAATAGTCGCTGGTTTCCACGTCAGCGGAGATCCCCGCGATATAGCGGATGAAATTCAGGGTATTCAGGGCATTTTCCACGGATTCTCCGCTGAGCTTCCCAGCCGTTTCGCTTTCCAGATCCGGTTCCTCATCAAATGTATCCGGCTGGGTCCTGGAGAAGGGGCGGCTGTGGAAAAAGTCCCGGATTTCTTCGGGAGAGTGGTATTCCACAGGGGAGTCGTCTTCGCTGATGTGATAGATCTCCTGGGAAGCCTGGGCCGGAAAGGCCGGAACCGCCAGGCAGGCCGTCATGGCAAGACAGCCGGAAAGCATGAGCGACGGAATGATCTTTCTGTTCATCTTTTTCTCCTTTGTAATTAATTTTTCCATTAATAATGGATCGTTTACTAAAAGTTTAAACAATAAGGAGGGATCTGTCAAGATTCCCGGGCTGATTCCTGCCGGAAACCAGGAGGAACCGGGAGTTCCAGAGCGGCTGTCCCTCAGACGGGGAACAGGACCCCATCCTGGGTGCGGACCGACGCCTGGATCCGGTCTCCGGGGGCCAGGTCCACGGGCCCGGAGAAGGCCTTTTTCCACAGGGCCCCATCATCAGACCGGAGGGATACAAGGACAGAGCCGCCCCGGAAGGAGACCTGCTCCACAGTGAGAAAATATCCTCCCGTCCGGTCAGGCTCCAGGCTTCCGGGCCGGAGCATCAGCCGGCAGGGGCCATCGGGAACAGACGGACCAGGCACTGGAGAATCAAAAGAGGAGGGGATGGCCTGGGAGATGAATTCCTGGGAGAGGAAGGGAACCGGACAATCAAGCCCACCGCCGGTGAACCTTCCCCCGGAAATGGTTCCGTTTATATACACGCAGTCCCCGAAATAATCGGCTGCCAGTCTGCTTTCCGGCCGGAGGTATACCTCCTTTGGCGTCCCGGTCTGGACCAGACGGCCGGAAAACATCAGGGCGATCCGGTCGGACATGGACAGGGCCTCCTCCCGGTCATGGGTCACCAGGATCACAGTCATATGGAATTCCCGCTGTAACTGAAGGACAAGATTCCGCATATCCTCTCTGAGATTTTCGTCCAGGGCAGAAAAGGGCTCGTCCAGGAGCAGGAGCCGGGGCCTGGCCGCCAGGGCCCTGGCAAGGGCGGCCCGCTGCTGCTGTCCGCCGGAAAGCTCCGCGGGCCTCCGGTCCCGGAACCCGCCCATCTGGACTTTTTCCAGCAGATCCCTGGCCTGTTCCAGCCGCCCGGACCGGGAAACTCCCTGCATTTTTAAAGGAAAGGCCACATTTTCCTCCACGGTCATGTGGGGGAACAGGCGCATATCCTGGAAGACGATGACAGTGCCGCGTTTGTGGATGGGAAGGCTGGTGATATCCTCACCGTCCAAAAGGATGCGCCCTCCCTGGGCCGGAAGGATCCCGGCCACGGCCTTCATCAGCGTGGTCTTTCCGCAGCCCGAGGGACCCAGGAGGGATAAAAACTCCCCCTGGTTCACGGACAGGGAAAGGTCCTTTATTACAAAATCCTTATCATATCCAGCCGAAAGGCCTTCGATCTTCAGCTTCACGGTTTTCTTTCTCCTTTCTGGATCCGGTGGATGATCCCCTCAAAAATAAAAAAGACCAGGAGCGCCGAGCCCACAAAGGCTGTGGAGTACACCGAGGACAGGGAGCGGTCGCCGCTCTGGATGTAGGGGACCAGCACCAGGGCAATGGTCTTTACCCGGCCCCCGCCCACCATCAGAGTCGTAAAATACTGGCTGTAAGACAGGATAAAGCCCATGCTCATGGATGACAGGATCCCGGGAAGAAGGGAGGGGAAGGTGGTCAGGAAAAAGGCCTTTACAGGTCCGGCTCCCAGTACCATGGCCTGTTCCTCAAGTCCTGTCCCCACATCCCTGGTCACATCGGTCATGATGGTGATACAGTAGGGGACAGCGGCCACCAGATGGACCAGCACCACCCCGGCCACCGTATCAGAAAGCCCCAGGCGGATCAGGGTGATCTGGATCCCCATGGCAAACACGGTCCCGGGCACCAAAAGCGGCAGAAGGGAGCCGAACCGGACCAGGGAACGGCCGGGAAAGCCGTAGTTTTCTGTGGCCCGGGCAGTCATGACGCCCACTGCCGTGCCGAGAACGGCCACGGTGAGGGCCAGGAGGATGCTGCTGGACAGAAGCCTGGAAAGGCTGGCAGAGCCGGTCAGGAGCTCCTTTATAGTGCGGAGCGAGTAGGTCTCCGGCAGAAGTCCCGGCCAGGGCCAGCGGCCGGCCACGCTCCACAGCAGCATCAGTACCATGGGGAGGAAGATGCTAAACAGGGCGGCGGAAAGGACCAGCCGCATGAGACGATGTTTTTTCATTGGATCCCTCCGATCTTTCTGTTGACCCGGTCCATGACAACGCTGTAAAGGATGGTCATGACAATGGACAGCAGGAGCATGACGCCGTTCATGGCCATGGCCAGGGGACGGTCCAGGAGATCCGGCCGGGTATAGGCCAGATACGTTTCCACCGACAGCGCCCTGGGCAGGGTGGAGCCCAGGAGCAGGGGCAGCTCATAGCCTCCGAAGGCGAAGATAAAAATAATGAGAAAGGCCCGGGAGATCACCGGAACGCTTAAGGGAAGAGTGATCTGGAAAAAGCTCTTCACCGGAGACGCCCCCAGATTTTCCGCCGCCTCCCCCAGAGAACTGCGGATGCCGCCCATGAAGGCCAGTACGAAGTACGCCACAAAGGGGGCCTCCTTCCAGATATAGGCCAGGATGGTCCCCCCATAGGACGGCGTAAACAAAAGCTGCGGAAAAGCCGCCGGTTCTTCAAGAAGGCCCAGGGCGAAGGCCAGGCGGGCCAGGAGTCCGGTCTGGGAAAAGATCTGGATCATGAACACCGCCGCCACTGCATGGGGCACCAGCACGGGGATACGGACGGCAAAAACGTGGCCGCCGCGCTGTTTCCAGCACTGGATGAGGGCCATGGACAGCAGGACCCCCAGGACCGTGGAGATCACCGCCGACCAGACGGAGATCTTAAGGCTCACCAGCACAGAGCTTAAAAATCCCGGGTCCTTTAACACCCGGGCGTAGTATCCAAACGTCGGCTCTCTGAGACCAAAGGCCGGAATATAACCCAGGCTCTGGGTCAGTACGTTCCAGATGGACGCCAGCACCAGAGCCATGAGCAGAAAAAAAGGAATTAACAGAAAAAAAGGTTTTTTCATTTATTTACCTACAACTTCATTGAGCCAGATCTCCTCGATCACAGGAACAAGGCTGGCAGGCATTTCCGGCAGACGGTGGGACAGAAGCTCCGCCTGGGTAAGGATCCCCTGGCCCAGCTCCACTGCGTCAAAGGCGGCCTTTTCTTCGGCTGAAAGCTTATCCTGATCCACCACAGGCAGCTCCTTTAGCTGGGCATACTGGGTGAGCTGGATCTCTCCGCTTAAGATGGCGTTGATGACCACCATAGCCCCGGCTTTATTGGGGGAGTTGAAGGCAATGCCCATGTAGTTGGTGTTTCCGATGGTGCCGTTATCAAAGACAAAGGTCTGGGTGGTATCTGTGTAGATCCCCTCCTCAATTCCAGAGGCCACGGAGAAGGGGCCGTAGCTCATATCCAGTACCAGCTCTCTGTCGGCAAACATGGCGTCCACTGTGGTGGAGGAGTCGGGGAAGGTCTTTCCCTGGTTCCACAGATAGGGGTTCAGCTCCCTTAAATAGGAGAGGGCCGGTTCAATGGCGATTTTTACTGTATCGTAATCGGCCTCCATATCCTGGAACTGCTCCCAGCCGCAGGTCTCGTAGATCAGACAGCGGACAAAGGCGCTGCCGGTGAAGTCTGGAAGAGCCGGATAGGTGACCTTTCCCGGATATTTTTTACAGAATTCCATGAATTCAGCGGCGTTTTCTGGAAGCTCCGGGGTCACGGCCGTATCGGCGTACAGGACCATCTGGGCTTTGGCGTAGGGGGCCTCATAGCCCTCGATGGGCATGCAGAAGTCGTTTAAGGTCTCTGGATCCTCCAGATCGACGTAGGCCTCCATATTGGGGAGCTTATGGGTAAAGGGGCCGTATAACAGGCCGTTATCCTTGGCGGAGTAAAAATTCTCGCCGTTGATCCAGATCATGTCGATGCTGCCCTTTTCTGATCCAGCCTGTTTTTCTCCGGAAAGTTTGGTGAGGATATCGTTGATATCCATGCCTACCACCTCCAGGGTGATGCCATAGTTTTCTTTTACATGATCGGCCACCGTAGTGTTTAACCAGTTATTCCTGTTTTCGTCGCCGCCCCAGCCGTAGAAGGTGACGGTTGTATCCCTGGCGGCCTCGGTGATCTGGTCCCAGGAAGCGGCCTCCAGATCGGAGTCCTCCAGGGCTTTTTTTCCGCAGCCGGTCAGAAGGACTGCCGCTCCGGCGGCTGCCAGGCCTAAGGTCAGGAGCTTTTGTAGCTTTTTCATAGGAAGTATTTCTCTTTCTGCCTTGGGGGAGGAAGGACTTTTTTGTTTTTTCGGATTTTCCCCCGGAACCATTCTAAAGGCTGGGGCTTGGAATGTCAACGACTGCCGGCGGCCTATGGAGAATAACTATCTGAAACGGAGCTTGTATCGATGGAATGAATACGGGCGGTCTGGACAGGAGCAGAAACGCCGTGGTATAGTTAAGGAAAAACCAAAGAAGGAGCCATAGATGAAGCAGATTATTTTTGATTGTGACAGCACTGCGGGGATCCCTGGTTATCCCATGGATGACGCCCTGGCGCTGTTTTATTTACTGGGACGGCCCCAGGAGGCAGAGGTCCTGGCCGTGACCTGTACCTTTGGAAATGGGACGACAGAGCAGGTATACAGGGCTTCCAGGGACCTGCTTTCGGAGGCTGGCTGGGAACGCCTTCCGGTGATCTGCGGGGCCTCCCAGGGAGAGGAGCCTGTGAGCGATGCGGCACGGTTTATTGTGGAGGAGACCAGAAAAAAGCCGGGAGAGCTTTCTTTTGTGGGCATTGGCTCTCTGACGAATCTGTATGGGGCCAGCCTCCTGGACCCGGGGATCTTTGACCGGTTAAAGGAGATCGTTCTCATGGGCGGCTATACAGCGCCTCTATTGTACCATGGAAGCCATCTGGACGAGCTGAATTTTTCTGTGAATCCAGAGGCGGCGGCCTGGGTCTTGAACCATGGAAAAAATATTTCCATCCTTACAGGGAACAATACCCTGGAGCCCTCGTATCTTCCAAAAGAGGAATTTTATACGGCCATGGGCCAGAACGAAGCTGGCCGGTATCTGGCAGAGAAGCTGGGATACCGGTTTGATGTGAAGGCAGAGCGGAATGGAGAGGCCTCCTCCTACTGCTGGGATGTGGTGGCGTCGGTGTATCTTCTGCACCCGGAGCTGTTTGAGGATTCGCCTTCCTTCTGCTATGTGACGGAAAAGGGGATGCAGAGCGGCTGGCTGGGAGTCACGGAGGAGGCGCCGGATACATGTCTTTTAAACCTGCCCAGAGTAAAAGACCTGGAGGCTTACCGGAAGGAGATGTATGGAGGCTGGCTGGATCTTAAGCTGGGGAAGCGGCCATGAGACGGGCAGTCATCTGCTTTACCAGGGTCCCCAGACCCGGAGTTACAAAAACCAGGCTCCTTCCGGTGCTTTCGCCAAAGCAGTGCGCAGCGCTCCACACGGCCTTTTTAAAGGATCTGGCCAGGGTGTACCGGGAACTGGACGCGGCACTTTTTGTGGCCTATGCGCCGGATCCGGACTGGGCGCTTTTGAAGGACATCTTTCCTATGGCTTCTGCGCTTTTTCCCCAGACCGGAGAGAGCCTGGGAGAACGGATGGATGCGGCCATGCGCCGTGTGCTGTCCCTGGGCTTTGAACGGGTGATCCTCACGGGAACAGACCTTCCTATGATGGGACGGAAGCACCTGGAAAGCGGTTTTTATGCCCTGGATCTTTCTGATGTGGTCCTGGGGCCCACGCCCGACGGAGGCTATTATCTGGTGGGGGCAAAGGCTCCCTGTACCGCTGTTTTTGAGGATCAGCAGTATGGCGGAGGAAATGTGTATGAAAATACGGTAAGGGCAGCGGAGGAAGCCGGGCTCTCCCTGGGCCAGGCTCTGCACTGCGGCGACGTGGACACGCCGGAGGATCTTAGAAGGCTGATCCTCCAGGCGGACCCAGACAGCCATACGGGCCGGTTTCTGGCTGCATTAAAAAAGGAGGGGCATCTGTTATGATCCATAAGGAACCGTTGGCTTCTTATTTAAAAAGACGCGTGTTTTTAGGCGCATTGGGGCTTTCGGATGGGGAACCGGTTGTGTTTTCCCTCCTGGGCCAGGGAGAATATAATGTGAATTACAGCTTTATCCATCCGCGGACAGGGAAAAAGCTGGTGCTCCGGATCAATACGGGCAGCCAGATGCACCTGGAGGACCAGATCGGCTATGAGTTTACGGCCCTCCAGTACCTGGTCCCCAGCGGGCGGACGCCAAAGCCCCTGTTCTGTGACCGGGAACAGGGGCTCCTGGTGATGGAGTGGCTTCCGGGAAGGACGCTTGACTATAAGACGGACATGGATGAGGCGGCCGGGATCCTGGCTGATATCCACAGCGTTCCGGTGCCGGAGGGCTGCCGTCTGATCCAGCCGTCCTGCCCGGCCCAGGCCATTTATGAGGAATGCCTGGATATGGTGCAGCATTATTATGACTGGGAAAAAAGAGATCCAGAAGTGGAAGCGCTCCTGCGGCAGCTGGTAAAGGAGACGGGAAACCTTCCTCTGACGGAA
This sequence comes from Alitiscatomonas sp., assembly GCF_037242085.1. Lineage (NCBI taxonomy): Bacteria > Bacillati > Bacillota > Clostridia > Lachnospirales > Lachnospiraceae > Alitiscatomonas > Alitiscatomonas sp. Next base: position 16,624 of record NZ_JAXXBR010000078.1, read on the forward strand.
AAGGCAGGGGAGGGAGTTCCCTTATGTATGGTGAATACGGAGCTGAATTCAGGGAATTTTCTCATCGATCCCCAGGGCGTCAGCTCTCTGGTGGACTGGGAAAAGCCCCTGGTTTCGGAGCCTGCCCAGGATCTGGGCCATTTCCTGGCCCCTACCACCACCTTCTGGAAGACGGATGTGATCCTGAGTCCCGATGAGGTGCGCCGGTTCGTGGAGACGTACAGGACCCTTGTGGGGGACCGCATGGACTGCCGCCTGCTTCCGGAGCGGGTCTCCCTGTTTTTGCGGGTCACCTGTCTGCGGGGAGTGACCTGGTGCGCCATGGCCTTCCGGGAATATTCGGAGCCTGGAAGAGCCCTTGTAAACCAGGATACCTTCCGGAAGCTGAAGGCCTATATGGAGCCAGAGTTTCTGGCCTATATCCTGGATAGATATGTGAGAAAGGACTTTCTGGCATGAAGATATCCATGATCCTTCCTATTTACAATGAAAGCTCCACCATCGACGGGATGATGGACCAGTTAAGGGCGCTTCCCGGGGACTGGGAGATCCTGTTTGCAGACGGAGGCAGCAGAGACGGCACGGTCCAGAGGATCGGGACAGAGTTTCCTGTATTAAAAAGCCCCAAAGGCCGGGCTGCCCAGATGAATGATGGGGCTGCCCGGGCTTCGGGGGAGATCTTATGGTTTGTCCACTGCGACAGCCGGCTGCCGGAGGATGCCCATAGCCAGATCCAGGCGGCGGCGGAAGCGGGAGCCGCCTGGGGATGCTTTCATATCGGCTTTGATTATAACGGGCCGTTCATGGGCTGCAATACGTTTTTTTCCAACCGGCGGGCCAGACGGGGCATTGCCTTTGGGGACCAGGGCATATGGATCCGCAGGGAGCTGTTCCTGTCCCTGGGAGGTTTTCCAGAGCTTCCTATTATGGAGGACTATGAGTTTTCATTACGGATGAAGGAGAGAGGCATCCCCATCCGGCTCCTTCCAGGCCGTATCATCACCTCCGGCCGCCGGTACCGGAAGGGGTTTCCTCTTTTTACCATGTGGAACATGTACCGGCTGCGTCAGATGTACCGGGCCGGAGTGGATATCAGCGAGATCGCAGAACGATACCGGGACATAAGGTAACGAAGATCCTGTTTTTCCAACCCTGTTTCCTGCTTTTCCCAAAGAGCAGTTCCAGCAGATGGAGGGTCTCCCGGCCCTGGCCTTTAAAGGAGCCAAGGCAGCCCTGGCAGCTGCTCAGTATGATCCGGTCCGCCGGAAATTCTTCCAGCCGCCGCGCCCGCATCCGGGCGCTTTTTTCCGGCTCCAGGGTGTGCAGCATATGGAAATTCCCGCAGCACAGGGTCCGGGGGCCGGTGTGCTCCGGCTCCATGACCGGGATACCGGAAAGACGTAAAAGGGCCCGGACCGCCTGCTGACCGGCCGGATCGTTCCGGGTGGGACAGGGATCGTGCCAGATAAAGCCGGGAGCTGTTTCTCCGGCTTCCGGGCATGCCTTCCCTGGTCCGCAGAGGTCCTTCCGGGTCATGGTCCCGGCCAGGACGGACCAGATGGGGATCACCTGGATCCCGCAGATCCCATGAAGCTGGCGGGTACAGTTGGGACAGGCGGTGTAGATCCTTTTTACCCCGCTTTTTTTCAGCCGGTGTTCCAGCTTTTTCCTGTATGCCGGATATTTTTCCGGAAACAGGAAAAAAGAGGGCTGGCCGCAGCAGCCGGCTGCCAGCCGGATCTCTGGCTCCGTCCGGGCAAGGATCTCCAGCGTTTTTTTCAGTATGGATGGATCCAGGTTCAAAAGGGCACAGCCGGGCCAGAAAACGGCCGGCGTTTCTGGAACCGACATCATGGGCGAAAAGAAGGAGATGGCCTGATGAAGGGCCATCCCCGGAATACCAGAGCTATTCATGGGCGTTTCCTGCTTTCTTTGCCTGGCGGTCGTTATAGAGCTGCTTAAAGATGGTTCCCAGGATCCCCAGGGAGAAGATGCATAAAAGGCCGGTCACCAGGTATTTGACGCCGCCGGTGAGCATGCCGCCCACATAGGAATAGACCACAGTGGCAGGAAGCTGTCCGATGCCGGTGGCCACAAAAAAGGCGATGAAGCGGATGGGGGTCAGGCCTGCAAAATAGCTGACTGCATCGAAGGAGACAAAGGGCAGGAGACGGCATACCAGGACGGTCCTGGAGCCGTATTTTTCAAAATAGGTTTCCACACTGGCCAGGGCGCCTTTTCCGGCGAAGCGTTCCACCATGTCGCGGCCCAGTCCCCTGGAGATGAAGAAGCAGAGGGCGGCTCCGGCCATGGCGCTGGACCAGGACAGGATGGCGCCCTGCCACCAGCCGAAGATGGCGGCGTTGGACAGGGTGATGAGGAAGGCCGGCAGCGGCGCAGCCACCGACGAGAACACCATGAGGAAGAAGGAAAATACCATGGCGTAGGCGCCGAAGGACCGGATGTATTCCACCACCGCGTCCACGTTGGCAGAGCCCAGGACCGCCGCTGCCCGATTGATGGGACGGCTTACAGCCGGAAGGGTCAGATAGGCGATCAAAAACAGCGCCAGGGCCAGAAGGATCAGAAGCCGGGGCATGCCGGAGCGTTTTTTTGAGGTGTTATTTTGTTTCATTTTTTTCTCCATTCATGTTTATTTTTATTTTTGCTTCATTCGGAAATAAAAGCTTTCCCAGGGCGGCCGTCACAAAAAGCAGCAGGGCCATGAGCCCCAGGGAGGTCCAGAATCCTGGTGAGGAGAGATCCAGCATGTGGTCTCCGATGTTGATAAAAGCAAAGGTACCGGGAATAATGCCGATGGCTGAGGCCAGGATATACGTTTTGTAATCCATGGCAGAAAGGCCATAGGCATAATTGATGAGGTTATAGGGGAATGCCGGGATCAGCCGCAGAAGGACCAGGAACAAAAAGCCCCTCCGTCCCTCCAGAAAGGAAAATATGCGGTCTGCCCGTTCCCCCAGCCGGCTGCGCAGCATCCGCTCCACCTGTTTTTTTCCCAGCCGCCTTGCCAGGAAGAACATAAGGGTGCAGTTTAAGACAGCTCCCAGGAAGGTGTATGCTGCTCCGGCCCAGAAGCCGAATAACAGGCCGCCCGCCAGGGCCAGCACCGCCACGGGAAAGAAAAAAGCCGGGAGAACGGTGAAGGCAGCCACATAGGCCAGAGGGGCCCAGGGGCCGAAGCCGCGGATAAACGTGTCCAGCTCATCTGCGGAAATCCCGGAAAAAAGCAGCCAGTACGCCAGTACCGCTGCCACAGTGATCGATACGAGAATCCATTTCTTTTTCATGGAATCCAGTATAGCGGCAGCAAAAATGTTTGTCAATCCGGCAGGAGAAAGATGGTATAGGTTTTTTATAATGGAAGAAGCGGTTGTATTCAAATAATCTTTAGGAGACAGGCAGACATTGATTTTCCTTTTTTTTTATGGTACGATAGCGGCGTTCTTAAATATAGGGAACAAAATGCATAAAATTTTATTTTTTGGAGGATACGTATTATGAGAAAAATGACTTCCCTGCTCCTGGCAGCCGGAATGACCATGGCCCTGTTAAGCGGCTGCGGCGGCGGTACAGAAGCAAAAGAAACCACAGCAGCCCAGACAACGGCAGCAGAGACCAAGGCGGAGGAGACCACCGCAGCAGAGTCCAAAGAAGCTGAGACAAAGGCAGCAGAGGTAAAGGCTCCGGAAAAGGATGTGGAGATGCAGTATATGTCCGTGGAGGACGCCCACAACAATTTAGGAAAGGACGGTTATACCTTCCTGGATGTCCGCAAGGCAGAGGATCATAAGACCTCCTGCGTTCCCGGCTCCGTAGGCGTGGACATGGACGCAGCCAAGGGCGGTGACTTCCAGGCCGGTGTGACAGCTATGCAGCCCATCGTGGACGAGCACGACGACAACCTGGTGATCATCTGCTATTCTGGAAAATCCTATGCCCAGGCTACCACCAACGTGCTGTCTGCACTGGGATATGATATGAGCAAGGTATACACCCTGGAGGGCGGCTACAAGGCATGGACCAAAGCTTATGCTGACGAGGTAGAGGTTGCCCAGGAGATCAAGGCTCCGGAAAAAGACGTGGAGATGCAGTACATGACCGTTGAAGAGGCCGCTGAGAAGGCAGGCGCTGACGGCTACACCTTCTTTGATGTCCGCAAGGCTGCCGACTACGCTGAGGGTCACATTCCGGGAGCTGTTTCCGCCGATATGGATGCTGCTAAAGAGGGCGACTTCAACGCCGGCGTTTCCACCATGCAGGTGGCGACCCGCGATATGGACGATACCCTGGTACTGGTATGCTACTCCGGTAAGAGATACGCCCAGGCTACCACCAACGTGCTGTCCGCACTGGGCTACGACATGAGCAAGGTATACACCCTGGAGGGCGGCTTTACAAAATGGAGCGAGACCTATCCGGACCAGATCGAGAAATAAACAGGCAGAAACCGTATTGACAAATACCCGGAAATATGCCATAATCAGATGGTATGTGAGCGCCGGCACCCAGTCTTTGGACGACTCCAGCCAGGACTTAGTGACCGGTAAGAATATCATCTATATTTTAAGGAGGAACTTTCAATGATTTCTAAGGAAAAGAAAGCAGCTATCATTGCTGAGTACGGCAGAAAAGAAGGAGATACCGGTTCACCGGAGGTACAGATCGCGATCCTTACTGCCAGAATCGCAGAGCTTACAGAGCATTTAAAGGACAACCCGAAGGATCATCACTCCAGACGCGGCCTTCTTATGATGGTAGGTCAGAGACGTGGTCTCCTTGCTTACCTGAAGAAGAAAGACCTGGAAGGTTACCGTGCTCTTATCGAAAAGTTAGGCATCAGAAAGTAATCACAGACCTAAGGGTGGGGGCCAGGAATGGACTCCGCCCTTCTTTTTACACGTGCGGCAGGCCAGGATCTGCGTTTGTATGGATCCCTGGCAGCAGCCGTGGCCGCCTGGAAAGTCCGCAGGACGTGCTTTCCATTACCTGACCAGGCAGGAGAAACATCCGAGACCGCTAAAGGACGCAGGAGCGGATCCTGTGCCGTTTAGTAGTTTCGGCTTCTTCTGCCAGACTATATTTTATTGAGAAAAGGAGACGAAGCCATGTTTAAAAGTTTTTCCATGGACTTAGCCGGACGTACCTTAACCGTTGAGGTGGGCCGTGTGGCAAAGCAGGCCAACGGTGCAGCGTTCATGCACTACGGCGATACAGTCGTTCTTTCTACGGCAACTGCATCCGATAAACCCAGGGACGGGATCGATTTCTTCCCCTTAAGCGTTGAATTTGAAGAAAAATTATACGCAGTCGGAAAGATTCCGGGAGGTTTTACAAAGAGAGAAGGAAAGGCGTCTGAGAACGCAGTCCTTACTGCCCGTGTCATCGACCGCCCCATGCGTCCTCTGTTCCCCAAGGATTACAGAAACGACGTGACCCTTGACAACATCGTTATGTCTGTGGATCCGGAGTGCAGCCCGGAGCTGACCGCAATGCTGGGCTCTGCCATTGCCACCAGCATTTCCGATATTCCCTTTGACGGTCCCTGCGCCACCACCCAGGTGGGCCTCATCGACGGTGAGTTCATCATCAACCCCACTGCGGCGCAGAAGAAGGTTTCCGATCTGGCCCTGACCGTGGCTTCCACCAGGGAAAAGGTCATCATGATCGAAGCCGGAGCCAACGAGGTTCCCGAGGATACGATGATCGAAGCCATCTTTAAGGCTGACGAGGTAAATAAAGAGATCATCGCCTTCATCGACAAGATCGTTGCCGAGTGCGGAAAAGAAAAGCACTCCTACGAGAGCTGCGCGATCCCGGAAGAGCTGTTTGCTGCCATTAGGGAGATCGTTCCGCCGGAGGAGATGGAAGAGGCCGTATTTACAGACGATAAGCAGACCCGTGAGGAGAACATCCGCCAGATCACAGAGCGTCTGGAGGAAGCGTTTGCAGAAAATGAAGAGTGGCTTCCGCTGGTGGGAGACGCTGTTTACCAGTACCAGAAGAAGACAGTCAGAAAGATGATCTTAAAGGATCACAAGAGACCGGACGGCCGTAAGATCGACGAGATCCGTCCCCTGGCTGCGGAAGTGGATCTTTTACCGAGAGTCCACGGCTCTGGTATGTTCACCCGCGGACAGACCCAGATCTTAAACGCATGTACACTGGCTCCCCTTTCCGAGGCCCAGCGTCTGGATGGTCTGGATGAAAATGAGACCACCAAGAGATATATGCACCACTATAACTTCCCGTCCTTCTCGGTTGGCGAGACAAAGCCGTCCAGAGGACCGGGACGCCGTGAGATCGGCCATGGCGCTTTAGCAGAGCGCGCTCTTCTGCCGGTACTTCCCAGCGAAGAGGAGTTCCCCTACGCCATCCGTACTGTATCTGAGACCATGGAATCCAACGGATCCACCTCCCAGGCCAGCATCTGTGCTTCCTCCTTGTCCTTAATGGCAGCAGGCGTACCGATCCGATCCATGGTAGCCGGTATCTCCTGCGGTCTTGTGACCGGAGAGACCGACGACGACTACCTGGTGCTTACAGATATCCAGGGCCTTGAGGACTTCTTTGGAGACATGGACTTTAAGGTAGGCGGCACCCATAAGGGAATCACAGCCATCCAGATGGACATTAAGATCCACGGCCTGACCCGCCAGATCATCGAAGAGGCCATCCGCCGCTGCCGTGAGGCACGCCTTTACATCATGGACAATGTAATGGCTCCGGTGATCTCCGAGCCCAGAAAGCAGCTTTCCCAGTATGCGCCCAAGATCTCCCAGATCATGATCGATCCCCAGAAGATCGGCGATGTGGTAGGAAAGCAGGGCAAGGTGATCAATGGCATCATCGCTGAGACCGGCGTAAAGATCGATATCACCGACGACGGAGCTGTAAATGTATGCGGCACGGATCAGGAGATGATCGACAAAGCGATTTCCATTATTAAAAATATCGTTACCGAGGTAGAGGCAGGCATGATCTTTACCGGTAAGGTAGTCCGGATCATGGAATTCGGTGCCTTCGTGGAGCTGGCTCCCAACAAGGACGGCATGGTCCACATTTCCAAGCTGTCCGATAAGAGAGTAGCCAAGGTGGAGGATGTTGTGAACATCGGCGATGTGGTAACCGTCCGCGTGACCGAGGTGGACCGCATGGGAAGGATCAACCTGACCATGAGACCGGAGGACATGACTGCGGATCTTGAAAAGCTGACCCGTCCGGAGAAACGCGAGGAAAGACGCGACCGCGGGGACAGAAGAGGCGGAGACAGAGAACGCCGCGGCGACAGAGAGCGCAGGGATGACAGAAGAGAGAAAAGAGAAGAGAACGAATAAATAAGCAAAAAGCGGAGAGCTGCCGGGAACGGCGGCGTCTCCGCTTTTTAAGAATACGTTTTAATGATCTCCCCGGCGATGGTCTGTCTGGTAACGCAGCGGTCCATGGCCTGTTTTTCGATGTAGCGGTGGGCTTCAGGCTCGCTCATGGAGAGCTGGCTGATCAGAAGCCACTTGGCCTTATTGACCAGACGGATCTCAGCCATTTTTTCTTCAATGGACAGGGATTTTTTTTCGAACTGTCTCAGACGCTCTCTGGCGCTTTCAAGCCAGCTGAGCGCATAGGTCATGGTTGCTTTCGATATGGGCTTTGACAGGGTGAACACGCCGTATTCGGTGACCTGTTCATGGATCCCGTTATGCAGGTCGCTTTTTACCAGAAGGAGGACCACCGACTGCCGGCTGCTGCACAGATCGATGGCAAAACGGACGCCCATGTCGTCGGGCAGAGGGGAATTGATGATAACAAAGTCATACGCCTTTGCCGCGGCCGCCCGTCTGGCGGCGCTGATGCTTGATACCGTCCGGACGGGGGAATATCTTGCCTCGGGCAGCAGGTCCGCGAAGGCGGAGGTGAGGGAGCCGGCTGCGGAAACGATGAGAATGCTGTATGAACGTCCTCTTAAGCTCATGGTTCACCCTCCTTCTGGGAATCCGGTCTACTGGCCGCAGTATATTTTTAAAATGGCCTCCGGGATATATTTTCTGATAAAGGCGCTGCCTGCGGCGGCGGCGCGGGCAGCCTCAAGATCCTCTGGAAGCTGTCTAAAAGCCGCAAGGGCAGAGGCGTCTGCCCGGTACAGATTGAAATCCGCAGGCGGCGGCGGCACCAGCCTGCCCTGAAGGCCCTCGAGGACCGCATAGATCATAAGGGCAAAGGCCAGATAGGGATTTGCGGACGGGTCCGGGGAGCGGAGCTCCACACGCCGGTACGCACCCACGGCCGCTGGGACACGGATCAGCTGGGAGCGGTTTTCACTGGACCAGGAGATGTACCTGGGAGCCTTATTGCTGCCAAAGCGCTTGTAGGAATTGGCGGTTGGATTTAAAAATACGGTCATATCTGAAATTTTATCCAGGATGCCGGCGATCATGGGATCCATATGGTCGGCGCCGTCGGAGGACTTTACGGACATGTTGATATGGAAGCCGTTTCCTGCCTTGTTTTCCAATGGCTTGGGACTGAAATCAGCAAAGATGCCGTTCAGCCCGGCAATGGTCTTTACTACGGTCTGAAAGGTCATGGAGTTGTCGGCGGCAGTCAGAGGGTCAGAATAGCGGAAGTCGATCTCATTCTGCCCAGGCCCCTCCTCATGGTGCGAGCTTTCCGGCAGGATCCCCATCTGGTCCAACATAAGGCAGACCTCGCGGCGTATATCCTCGCCCTTGTCTTCGGGGGCGATATCCATATAGGCCGCGTGGTCATGGGGGATCTTGGTGGGCGTTCCGTTGTCGTCCAGCCGGAACAGATAAAATTCCTGCTCCGCTCCAAAGAAAAACTGGTATCCGGCCCTGTCCGCGTCCTGGACGGCCCTCCTTAACAGGGAGCGGGTATCACATTCGAAGATTTTTCCATCCAGACCGGTGATGCTGCAGAACATCCGTACCACGCGTCCGTGCTCCGGCCGCCAGGGCAGGGCCGTCAGCGTATCCGTGTCAGGATGAAGGAACAGGTCCGAATGGCTTTCATCGCCAAAGCCGGTGATGGCAGATGCGTCAATGGCGATGCCGTACTCAAAAGCCCTGGGCAGCTCCTGCGGCATGATGGAAATATTTTTCTGCCTTCCAAATACATCGCAGAACGCCAGACGGATGAATTTCACGTCCTCCTCCCGCATATACTGGAGAACTTCTTCTTTCGAATATTTCATAATCTTACCTGCTTTCTTTACGATTGCTGCTGAAAACGTAAGAGGCGTCCATTTTTAAGGCAGAAATATACTGCTGTAAAAATGAACGCCCTTGCTCATATTTAATATATATACTGTGGATCTGAGCGTTTGTCAAGAGACAAAAAGTTATTTTCAGCCGGGCCGGCGGAAAATGGGCAGAGAAAAAAATAAAAAAGGGATTGACAATTTTTTTTCCGGGGTGTATGATGCAACCCATAAAGGCAAAGGCGTCTTTGAGACAGGATCTCAGAGGCGCCTTTGCCTTTGCATTTTTTTAACAACAGGCGAGGAGCGATAGTATGAAAAATGTACCGGATTTTTTTGGATGCAGCGTATTCGATGACCGGGTGATGAAGGCAAAGCTTCCCTCAAAGGTATATCTGTCATTGAGAAGGACCATTGAGGAAGGCGAAAAGCTGGACATCAGCGTAGCCAATGCCGTTGCGGATGCCATGAAGGACTGGGCCGCCGCCAAAGGGGCCACCCACTATACACACTGGTTCCAGCCTCTGACCGGCGTGACGGCGGAAAAGCACGACGGATTTATTTCCCCGTCGCCGGACGGCGGGGTGATCATGGAATTTTCGGGGAAGGAGCTGATCAAGGGGGAACCGGACGCGTCCTCGTTCCCGTCCGGCGGACTCCGGGCGACCTTTGAGGCAAGAGGCTATACGGCGTGGGATCCCACCTCATACGCGTTTATCAAGGGAAAAACCCTGTATATTCCCACGGCATTCTGCTCCTATGGAGGCGAGGCTCTGGATAAAAAGACACCGCTGCTCAGATCCATGGAGGCCTTAAATAAGCAGGCCCTGCGCATTCTCCGTCTGTTTGGAAATGACGATGTAAAATATGTCCGCACAGCCGTGGGACCGGAGCAGGAATATTTTCTTATTACAAGGGAAATGTATGAGCAGAGAAAGGACCTGCGGTTCACGGGACGGACTCTTTTTGGAGCGAAGCCTCCCAAGGGACAGGAAATGGACGATCATTATTTTGGAGTGATCAAGCCAAGGGTAGCCGCATATATGGAGGATCTGAATAAGGAGCTCTGGAAGCTGGGGGTCCTGGCGAAAACAGAGCATAACGAGGTGGCTCCGGCCCAGCATGAGCTGGCGCCCATTTACACCACCACCAATATCGCAACGGACCATAACCAGCTGACCATGGAAATGATGCAGAAGGTGGCGGCAAAGCACGGCCTGGTATGTCTTCTCCACGAGAAGCCGTTTGCCGGAGTAAACGGAAGCGGCAAGCATAATAACTGGTCGATGGCGACGGATAAGGGGATCAACCTTCTGTCTCCGGGGGAAACGCCCTATGAAAATGCCCAGTTCCTGCTGTTTTTGTGCGCTGTGATCCAGGCAGTGGACGACTATCAGGATCTGCTCCGCATTTCCGTGGCAACAGCTGGAAACGATCACAGGCTTGGCGCCAATGAAGCGCCTCCGGCGGTGGTGTCCATCTTTCTGGGAGACGAACTGAACGGAGTCCTGGAGGCCATCGAAACCGGTACGCCGTATGCGGGAGCAGAAAAGACACAGATGAAGTTGGGGGTCAATGTTCTTCCCAAATTTAACCGGGATACGACGGACCGCAACCGCACGTCGCCTTTTGCGTTTACTGGGAATAAATTTGAATTCCGTATGCTGGGCTCTTCCAACAGCATTGCCTGTGCCAACATCATGCTGAACAGTGCAGTGGCAGAATGCCTGAAGCTCTATGCGGACCGGCTGGAGAAGGCGGGGGATTTTGAGACTGCGCTTCATGAAACGCTCCGTGAGACCATCCGGGATCACAAACGGATCATTTTTAATGGGAATGGCTATGACGACGCATGGCTGAAGGAGGCTGTGGAAAAAAGAGGGCTTCTGAATTACCGGACAACGCCGGACTGCATCCCCCACCTTCTGGATGAAAAAAATGTGAGGATGCTGACGTCCCATAAGGTATTTTCTGAGGCGGAGCTGAGATCCAGATGCGAGATCCTGCTGGACAACTATTGCAAGACGGTCCTGATCGAAGCAAATACCATGATCGATATGGCGAGAAGGGAGATCGCTCCGGCGGTGAGCGGGTACGCAGCGGAGCTGGCCCATACGGCAGCGGCCAAGAAAGCTGTGGACAGCTCGTTAGCCTGCGGCTATGAGACGGAACTGCTGAAGAAGCTGGCAATGCTGGAGGATCAGATCATGATCCGGTCTGAGGAACTGCAGGAGGCTGTGCTGGAGATCCGGAACATTGGGGATATTGCAGAGGAATCCCGCAGGATCCGGGATACTGTTTTAGGAAAAATGGGGCAGCTCCGGGTCGCCTGCGACAGTGCGGAAACCATGACGGCAAAGAAATACTGGCCGTTCCCCACCTATGAGGACCTGTTATTCAGCGTAAGATAAAACGGGGAAAGGAAATTGATAATGAAACAATACAGATTTGAAACGCTCCAGATCCATGTGGGCCAGGAAATGCCGGATCCGGCCACAGATGCGCGCGCAGTACCGATTTACGCCACTGCGTCATATGTTTTTCATGACTGCGCCCATGCGGCGGCCCGATTTGGGCTAGAGGATCCCGGAAATATTTACGGCCGTCTGACCAATTCCACTCAGGAGGTGCTGGAAAAGCGGGCTGCCGCCCTGGAGGGAGGCACAGCAGCGCTGGCGCTGGCTTCGGGGGCTGCCGCCATTGCGTATACCCTGCAGGCCCTGGGACAGAACGGCGGCCACTTTGTGGCCCAGAAAACGATCTATGGAGGCAGCTACAACCTGATGGAGCATACGCTTCCCGGCTTTGGGATCACGGCCTCTTTTGTGAATATCCATGATCTTGACGAGGTGGAGGCTGCGATCCAGGAAAATACAAGGGCGGTCTACATCGAAACCCTGGGAAATCCCAACAGCGACATCCCCGATATCGACGCGCTGGCGGCCCTTGCCCACAGACATGGCATTCCTCTTGTTGTGGACAATACCTTCGGCACACCGTATTTCATCCGTCCCATCGAGCACGGAGCGGATATTGTGGTACATTCCGCTACAAAATTTCTTGGGGGCCATGGCACGACCCTTGGAGGCCTCATTGTGGATTCGGGAAATTTCGACTGGGCTGTCTCGGGGAAGTATCCGGCCATTGCAGAGCCGAACCCAAGCTATCACGGTGTTTCCTTCGTAAAGGCCGCCGGTCCGGCCGCCTTTGTCACCTATATCCGCGCGATCCTGCTCCGGGACACGGGAGCGTCCATTTCTCCATTTGCGGCATTTTTGCTGCTGCAGGGGATCGAAACGCTGTCGCTCCGTCTGGAACGCCATGCGGAAAACACGAAACGGGTGGTGGAATTTTTAAATGGCCATCCACAGGTCGAAAGGGTGAACCATCCGTCGCTCCCGTCCCATCCGGATCACGCACTTTACCAGAAATTTTTTCCCAATGGGGGAGCATCTGTTTTTACGTTTGATATTAAGGGAGGAGCAGAGGCTGCGTATAAATTTATCGATAATCTGCAGGTGTTTTCACTGCTTGCCAATGTGGCGGATGTGAAAAGCCTGGTGATCCATCCGGCAACCACGACCCACAGCCAGCTTTCTCCCGAAGAATTGGCGGACCAGGAGATCCGGCCCAATACGATCCGGCTTTCCATAGGGACCGAGCATATTGAGGATATCCTTGAGGATCTGCAGATGGGATTTCATGCGGCGGAGCAGATGGGCCTGGATGCTGCCGGGGCGGGAATGCCGGAGAAAACGGAGGAACGGTCATGACAAAATATATATTTGTGACCGGAGGTGTAGTCTCTGGTCTGGGAAAGGGGATCACAGCCGCCTCTCTTGGCAGGCTTTTAAAGGCCAGGGGCCTGAAGGTGGCGGCCCAGAAGCTGGATCCGTATATCAATGTCGATCCGGGGACTATGAGTCCGTACCAGCACGGAGAGGTATATGTGACCGAGGACGGGGCGGAAACCGACCTGGATCTGGGCCACTATGAGCGGTTCATTGACGAGGACCTGAACCAGTACTCCAATCTGACAACCGGAAAGATCTACTGGAACGTTCTCAACAAAGAGAGGAGAGGAGAATACCTGGGCTCCACGGTCCAGGTGATCCCTCATATTACCAATGAGATCAAGGAGTTCGTGTACCGCGTGGGAAAAAAGACAGATGCGGACGTGGTGATCACAGAGATCGGAGGGACCATCGGGGATATTGAATCCCAGCCGTTTTTGGAGGCTGTGCGCCAGATCGCTCTGGAGGTGGGAGATGAGAACAGCCTGTTCATCCATGTGACCCTGGTCCCCTATCTGAGCGGGTCTGAGGAGCATAAATCAAAGCCGACCCAGCATTCCGTCAAGGAGCTCCGGGGCATGGGGATCAATCCCGATCTCATCGTTCTCCGGACAGACAGACCGCTGGAGGAGGCCATTTTCCGGAAGATCTCCCTGTTCTGCAACGTAAAGGAGGACTGTGTGATCGAAAACAGGACTCTGGCGAATCTGTACGAAGCGCCTCTGATGCTGGAATGCTCCGGCTTTTCGGATGTGGTATGCAGAGAGCTCCGCATTGATGCGCCGGAGCCGGATCTGGCCGAGTGGGAAGCCATGGTGGAGCGGATCCGGAGCCGGTCAGAGGAGGTACATATCGGCCTGGTGGGCAAATACGTAAAGCTCCATGACGCCTATCTGTCTGTGGCGGAGGCTATGAACCATGCGGGTTATGGCCTGAATGCGTTTGTGAGGATCCACTGGATCGATTCTGAAACGATCAAAAGGGAAACGGCAGCCGGGGTCCTGGGCGGACTGGATGGGATCATCGTTCCAGGCGGGTTTGGAAACCGCGGGATCGAGGGAATGATCCTGGCCGCGGAATACGCCCGTGAAAACCAGATCCCCTACCTGGGGATCTGTCTGGGGATGCAGATCGCGGTCATTGAATTTGCCAGGAATGTTCTGGGGCTGACAGACGCCAATTCGGGAGAATTCGACGAACAGTGCGCGCACAAGGTGATCGATTTTATGCCGGGACAAAGCGGGGAGATCCATAAGGGCGGCACCCTGCGCCTGGGAAGCTATCCCTGCCGCATAAAGGAAGGAAGCAGAATGGAAGGGTGCTATGGCGCCGGACTGATCCATGAGCGCCACCGCCACCGCTATGAGCTTAACAATCAGTACCGCAGGGAGATGGAGCAGGCGGGACTTGTGATAAGCGGCGTCTCTCCGGACGACCGGCTGGCAGAGGCCGTAGAGCTGCCGGACCATCCGTTTTTTGTGGGAGTGCAGTTCCATCCGGAATTTAAGAGCCGGCCCAACCAGCCCCATCCACTGTTTAAAGGCTTTATTTCAGCCGCATTGCAGCAGGCGAAGGGAAAAGAGGTGTAGGACTATGTGCGGGATCATTGGATTCGCGGGAAATACAGAGGCAGTTCCCATTCTGCTGGACGGGCTGGAGCGGCTGGAATACAGAGGATATGACTCAGCCGGAGTCGCGGTGGCATCGCCGGAGGGAAGGCTCCAGGTAAAAAAATGCAAAGGCCGCCTTGGCGTTCTCCGGGAGGCCCTGGCCGCCCAGAAGCCTCTGACCGGGCAGGTGGGCATCGGCCATACCAGATGGGCGACCCATGGGGAGCCGAACGATGTAAACGCCCATCCCCATGTGAGCCAGAGCGGGAAGCTTGCAGTGGTCCACAATGGGATCATAGAAAATTATCTGGAGATCAAACAGTCTCTGCTCCATAAAGGCGTTGTGTTTGCCTCTGATACGGATACAGAGGTCATTGTCCAGCTTCTGGAGTATTATTATAAGAAGAGCTCCAACCTGATGGACGCGGTGTATGAGGTTTTAAACCGCATCAAGGGCGCTTACGCCATGGGGATCCTCTGCTCGGATTTCCCGGAGCAGCTGATCGCCGTACGAAAGGACGCGCCGCTGCTCATCGGCTACGGAGCAGACGGAAATTATATTGCCTCTGACGTGACCGCGCTGCTTGCCCACACAAGGACGGTCACCTATATGGAGGATGACGAGGTGGCAGTGGTCACGGCAGACCATGTGCAGATCCTTGGAAGGGACGGCTGCTTTCTGGAAAAGGAAAAGCATCAGATCCAATGGGACGTTTCAGCAGCGGAAAAAGGCGGGTACGCCCACTTTATGTTAAAAGAGATCATGGAGCAGCCGGAGGCCGTCCGCAGGACCATCCAGCCGAGACTGGCAGATGGGGAGATCGTGTTTGAGGAACTGGAGGATGAAAGGGACCTGATGAAGGGGATCTCCAGGATCTATCTTGTGGCCTGCGGCTCCGCATACCATGTGGGAATGATCGGAAAGTACGCCCTGGAAAGACTCCTGGGAATTCCTGTGGAGGCCTGCCTCGCGTCTGAGTTCCGGTACAGCGGGCCGCTCTTGGGCGAGTCGGCGCTGGTGATCGTGATCAGCCAGTCGGGAGAAACGCTGGATTCCATGGCGGCGCTCCGGGAAGCGAAGCGGAGGGGCTCGAAGGTCCTTTCCATCGTAAACGTCATGGGAAGCTCCATTGCCAGGGAATCGGATCATGTGCTTTATACGTGGGCGGGGCCGGAGATCGCCGTGGCGACCACAAAGGCATATACCACACAGACTGTTCTTCTTCTCATGCTGGGCGTTTATCTGGCCAGGCGGCTGGACCGGATCGGAAACGGGGAGTACCAGGAGATCGTCCGGGAGCTTCATGGCCTGCATGAAAGGATCGGTATGGTCTTAAAAAACCTGGAGCTTTACCAGAAAACGGTAGCCAGGTATTTTAACCATGACAGCGTCTTTTACATCGGACGGAACCAGGACTACGCCCTGGGGATGGAGGGCTCCCTGAAATTAAAGGAGATCTCCTACATCCACTCGGAATCCTATGCGGCGGGAGAGCTGAAGCATGGGACCATTTCCCTGATCGAGCCGGGAACGCTGGTGGTTGCCCTGGCGGCCTATGAGCCGCTGGTGGAAAAAATGCGGTCCAATATCGTGGAGGTAAGGTCCAGAGGCGCGGAGGTGGTCGCAATGACCACGGAAGAGACCAGGGACATGATCGGCAGCCAGGCATCGGAGGTATTTGTGATCCCAAAGACCCATACGCTCCTGCAGCCGGTGCTGGGAGTGGTCCCGCTGCAGCTGTTTGCCTATTATATCGCGCTGAACCGGGGCTGCGATATTGATAAGCCAAGAAATCTTGCAAAATCGGTTACGGTAGAATAGGGAATGGAGGCAGGAGAAAGGAGCAGTATGGGAATTCACGAAGAATGCGGCGTGTTTGGAGTGCTCAGTGCAAAAAAAGAAAATGTGGCGGAGCTGGTCTATTACGGGCTCTATGCCCTGCAGCACAGAGGGCAGGAAAGCTGTGGGATCGTGGTCAATGACGATGGAGTCTTTTCCTCTTACAAGGACCTGGGACTGGTGAGCGAGGTGTTTTCAAAGGATACCCTGGCTCATTTTCCCGAAGGGACCATGGCGGTGGGCCATGTGAGATATGGGACCACCGGAGGAAACACAAGGAGCAACTGCCAGCCCATTGAGGTCAGCCACCAGAAGGGGAAAATGGCCCTGGCCCACAACGGGAACCTGACCAACGCCTTAACGCTCCGTGACAGACTGGAGCTGTCAGGCGCTATTTTCCATACGACCAGCGATACGGAAACCATTGCGTATATGATCACCAGAGAGCGGCTGGGAGCGCCCAGCATCGAGGAGGCCGTCAGCCGTGCAATGGAGTCTCTGGAGGGCGCGTATTCCCTGGTACTGATGTCCTCTGCGAAAATGGTCGCCGCGCGGGATCCATATGGATTCAGGCCCCTGTGCTACGGCAGGATGCCGGACGGCGCCTATGTGGCCGCGTCGGAGAGCTGCGCGCTGTCTGCGGTGGGGGCGGAGTATGTGAGGGATGTTCTGCCTGGGGAGATCGTGGTCTTCCGTCCGGACGGTGTGGAATTCAGAAGAGAGCACTGCAGAACCCAGAGGCAGAGGACCTGCATTTTTGAATACATCTATTTTGCCAGGCCGGATTCTGTGATCGACGGCATATCGGTCCACGAATCGAGAAGAAGGGCGGGAGAGCTGCTGGCAGAGCGGTATCCGGTGGACGCGGACCTGGTGACCGGGGTTCCGGACAGCGGGCTGGACGCGGCCCTGGGATTTTCGGAGCGGTCCGGGATCCCCTATGGGATCGGGCTGATCAAAAATAAATATATCGGAAGGACCTTTATCTCTCCGGGACAGAGGGAGCGGCTGGATCAGGTCAGGATCAAGCTCTCTCCTGTGAGGAGTGTCATTGAAGGGAAACGGGTGGTTTTGATCGACGATTCCATTGTCCGCGGAACCACCAGCAGGCGCATTGTAAAGCTTCTGCGGGACGCGGGAGCCAGAGAGATCCATATGAGGATCTCTGCTCCGCCGTTTCTGCATCCCTGCTATTATGGAACCGATATTGATTCAGAGGAAAATCTGATCGCCTGCCATCACACCACAGAGGAGATCGCGAAGCTCATAGGAGTGGATTCCCTGGGCTATCTGGAGGTGGAAAGCCTGGGCAGGCTGACAGGCAGCAAAAATTACTGCGCTGCCTGTTTCCAGGGAGATTATCCGACAAAGATACCGGCCGACCTCCGGAAGGACCGTTTTGAAAGAAGGCTGTCAGAGGAGATCGGAGGAAGAAAGGAAGGAACGGAATGATACCAAATACCAACTATAAGAATTTAAAGGATTCCTATCTGTTTTACCATATCGCACAGAAGACAAAGGCGTATCTGGAGCAGCATCCCGGGGCCTATCTGTACCGCATGGGCATCGGCGACGTGTCCCTGCCCCTTTGCGACGCGGTGATCCAGGCCCTTCACAAGGCCGTAGACGACCAGGCGGTCAAAGCCTCTTTCCATGGGTATATGCCGGAATGCGGTGATCCGGAGCTCCGCAGGACCATTGCCGGATACTATAAAAAGAGGAACGCGGACCTTTCGCCGGAGGAGGTATTTATTTCCAGCGGCGCCAGCGACGAGCTGGGAGATATCCTCGATCTGTTCGGCAGGGACAAGAAGGTTATGATCATGGAGCCAGCCTATCCGGCTTATGTGGATGCCAATATCATCGCAGGCAATACGATCATACATATCCCATCGGGAGAGGCAGAGGGCTTTGTGCCGCAGCCCGGTGAAAGGGATCGGGCGGATGTGATCTATATCTGTTCCCCCAACAATCCGACGGGGGCGGTCTTCAGCCGCGAGAGATTAAAGCAATGGGTGGATTACGCCAACCGGACCGACGCGGTCCTGCTGTTTGATGCCGCCTATGAGGCATTTATTGAGGACGAGGATATCCCCCATAGTATTTTTGAAATAGAGGGGGCAAAAACCTGTGCCATTGAGATCTGTTCCCTGTCGAAGACAGCCGGATTCACAGGGACCAGGCTGGGCTATACGGTGATCCCCAGGGAGCTGGAGCGGAAGGGGATGCGCTTAAATGAAATGTGGATCCGGAACCGCACAACAAAAACCAATGGGGTCTCCTACATCATCCAGAAAGGCGGAGCAGCTGTGTTCACTGAGGAAGGACAAAAGCAGGTCCGTGAAAGGATCCAGGTTTATAAAAAGAATGCGAAGGTGCTCATGGAGGCCCTGGACCGGCTGGGGATCTGGTACTGCGGCGGAAAAAACGCGCCCTACATCTGGATGAGGTGCCCTGGGGGAATGGGAAGCTGGGAGTTTTTCGACTACCTGCTCCAGGAGATCCAGGTAGTGGGAACGCCGGGAGAAGTCTTTGGAGCATGCGGGGAAGGATATTTCCGGTTTTCCACCTTCGGCTCGCCGGAGGATACAAAGGAGGCGGCAGAACGGCTGGTGAAGCTGCTGGGCTGACGATTCCTTTCCCGCCCTGCGGGGCCAGTCCACTGGCTGCTTCATTCGTTCTTGTTTTGTCAATATCAACTAAAATTCAAGGAATGCCCAGTCATAGAATCGTCCTTTTTACAAGTTGCATATAACTAACTGATGTGCTATACTCTGCGGGTAACGCAAGATAGGATTGCTTTTGCGTCAAAAATATCTGCGTTTTTTATTTATACATAGGTTAGTTAAAACTAATTAAAGGAGGCAATACTATCAGACAATATCGCTCAACAGTATTACTTGTGGTCCTGCTGCTGGTCGCGTCCGTTATTTCACTTTTTATAGGCGTGATTGAACTGCCGCTGCAGGAGCTTCTGTCAGGAAATCTGCATTTATGGGAGATCTTTTTGGTATCCCGTCTTCCGCGCCTGCTGGCGATCCTTTGTACCGGTGTGGGAATGAGCGTGGCCGGACTCATTATGCAGCAGCTGTGCAGCAACAAATTCGTGTCACCCACAACTGGCGCCACCATTTCTTCGGCCCAGCTTGGCATTCTGCTGGCGCTGCTGTTCATGCCGTCGTCTACTTTGTGGACCCGGGCGCTCTTTGCCTTTGCGGCAGCGATCCTGGGCACCTGGATCTTCGTCTGGTTCATCCAGCGCATCCAGTTTAAGGATGCGGTGATGGTCCCGCTGGTGGGTATCATGTGCGGCAATGTCATCGGCGGCATTACCAGTTATCTGGCCTATAAATACGAAATGACCCAGGCCCTGTCCTCGTGGCTGGTGGGCCATTTTTCTCTGGTGCTGAAGGGGCGGTATGAGATCGTCTGGCTGACAGTGCCGCTGGTGGCGCTGGCTTTTATATTCGCCAACCATTTCAATATTGTGGGGCTGGGAAAGGATTTTTCCAGGAACCTGGGGGTTCCCTATAACCTGGTCCTCTTTTCCGGACTTACCATCTCTGCCATGATCACTGCCAGCATCGTGGTGGTTGTCGGCTCCATCTCCTACATTGGTCTCATCGTGCCCAATGTGGTGGCCATGTATAAAGGGGACAGGATCCGGGGCACGTTGGTGGATACTGCCCTGTTCGGCGCCATTTTCGTACTGGTGTGCGACATGATCGGCCGGGTGGTGATCTTTCCTTATGAACTGCCCATCGAACTGATCGTTGGCATACTGGGCAGCCTCATTTTCATTGCCCTGTTGTTTTACCGGCTTAAATATGGACGCAGGGCCATCCGGCTGGGCGGTACAGGGACAGGCTGCTGCTCCGCCATGCCCGGTCTGAAAGGAGGTGCGGAACAGTGAATACTGCTGCTATGCGCGCCAACCGGCGCAGGCTGCTGATCCTGACCGTAATAGTCCTTTTCTGCGCAGCAGCCTATATGCTGGTGGAAGTGGACTTTTCCAACCCCAGGCTGTTTGCGTATGCCATGAAGCTCCGGGCCCCAAAGCTCATCGTCATGCTCATTACCGCCTTTTCCATCGGAGGGGCTTCGCTGGTGTTCCAGTCCATCATCAACAACACCATTGTGACACCCTGTCTGCTGGGGATGAATTCCCTCTATACCCTCATCCATACGGCAGTGGTATTTTTCCTGGGATCGGCCAGTGCGGCAGCCTCCAATGCGAATTTGTCCTTTGCAGTGGATGTGGTGCTCATGGGCATTGCGGCCACAGTTATTTACAGCTGGATCTTTAAAAAGACAAAGCACAATGTACTGTATGTGCTGCTGGTGGGTACAGTGCTGACCTCCTTCTTCGGCAGCATCCAGACGACGCTGACCCGGGTCATGGATCCCAATGAGTATGACAGTCTGATGAACACCCTGGTGGCCAGCTTCAGCAATATAAACTCTGAGATCATTGTTTTTTCCCTGATCCTTCTGGCAGCCGTAATCTTTGCCCTGCGAAAAGAGCTGGCCCTGTTGGACGTACTGACCCTTGGAAAGGAGCAGGCCATCAATCTGGGTGTGGATTATGACCGCTGCATCCGCCGCCTGCTGCTGGGCGTAGCCCTCTGCATTGCTGTGGCCACCGCCATGGTGGGACCCATCTCTTTTTTGGGACTCATCATCGCGAACCTGTCCAGACAGCTGCTCAAGACCTACCGGCATACCCAGCTGGTGCTTGGCTCAGCTCTGTTTGGTATGATCGTACTGGTGGGCGGGCAGCTCATTGTGGAGCACATATATTCCTATTCCGTTCCGGTGAGTGTATTCATTACCGTGGGCGGCGGTCTTTACTTCCTTTATCTCCTATTGACAAGAAAGAAGGTGTGATTATGAATGTGCAGGAATTGAAGAAACAATATGACGGAAAAACTGTGGTGGACGGCGTGAGCTTTGCCATCCCCAAGGGGAAGGTGACTTCCCTCATCGGTCCCAACGGTGCGGGAAAGTCCACAGTCATGGGCATGATCTCACGGCTTATCGCCCACGACAGCGGAGTGGTAGACTTCGAGGGAAGGGATATTGGAAAGTGGAAAAGCAGGGAGCTTTCCAGACGGCTTGCCATCCTGACCCAGTCCAACAGCATTCAGATGAAGCTGACCGTGCGGGAACTGGTGACTTTCGGGCGCTTCCCCTATTCAGGGAACCGGGTCACCCTGGAGGATCAGAAGATCATCGACCGGGCCATTTCCTACATGGAACTGGAGGGCTTCCAGGACCGCTTCATTGACGAGCTTTCCGGAGGCCAGAGGCAGCGGGCCATGATCGCCATGGTCATTGCCCAGGACACCGAGTATGTACTTCTGGACGAGCCTACCAATAACCTGGATATCTACCATGCTACCAATATGATGAAAATCGTCCGCCGTCTCTGTGACGAGCTGGGAAAAACAGTGATCCTGGTGCTGCATGAGATCAACTATGCGGCATTTTATTCCGATTATATCTGTGCCTTCAAGGACGGAAAAATCGCCAGATTCGGCACTGTGGAGGAGGTGATGACAAAAGAGAATCTGTCTCAGATCTATCAGGTGGATTTTGAGATCCTGACCATTGCAGGAAAGCCCTTATCCATCTACTATTGACCCTGTTTTTCAGTACTTTTTTAGAAAAGGAGCAATCAGACATGAACATGAAAAAAATGATCTTTTTTGCCCTGGCCGGCGTGATGTCCCTTGGCCTTGCAGCCTGCTCTGGGGAGAACGTAAAAACCACATCCGGGGACAGTATCCCGCCTGCCAGCAGCCAGACCGCCAGTGGACCGCAGAACAAGGAGAGGCCTGAGTCCGTGACCATCATAAGCCTCAACGCCAGCAAGGAGGAAACGGAGCTGGAGGTACCCTACGATCCCCAGCGCATCGCCATTCTGGATATGGCTTCCCTGGATATTCTGGATGCCCTGGGCG
>NZ_JAXXBR010000098.1:0-38769 GCF_037242085.1 Alitiscatomonas sp.
CTTGATGATATCATACAAACCGTTTGGACACCGCTTTTATTGTATGCTTTTTTTTTCATTAGGTGATTGCTTAATCAATTATTTAGAAGAGTACCCAGATGCTAATCTAAAGCAAAAACTATATTATTATTTTAAGACAAGTGCGGTAGATAAAATAAGTAGAGCAAAATACGGTTTTATTCAGAATTATGGTCCCGGGCAACTTATACAGGTGATTGAAAATGGGGCGATAGCGGGAAGAGACATAATTGTATCATTTTATTTATCGATATTAGCGGGTCAAGTTCCTAAAATGGTGTTAGGGACACCGATATGCACTGGGGCACTAATGGATTTTGTTTTAGCTGCGAAATTGGTAAATTATATTGAATTCCCAGTTCCTTTAGAGTGTATATTGTGTGAAAAAGATTTTCGAAAAAAGTATATTAACCCATTAATGTCATGCAAGCTTGTAGAAGTCCAAGGGGAAGGCGTGTTACCTACCAGTCCCACAATTAAAGATATAATTGTAAAACGTATTCAAGATTATGCTCTAGCGGTATAGATGTAGAGAAAGCCGGGAGGAGATGTGGTCGTCCCTCTGTTTTTTGGTAACATTCTGGTGAATGACCAGTTCTTTTTCGATATGTTTTATCCATCCAGGACCGGAGGGATCCTGTTTCTGACGATCTGCTTCTTTGCGCCCTTCAGCTCCTTTATACGCATCGACTATCCCACATTCCGCCACCAGGCAGAGCTGGATATGCTGAAAATGGAGCCGTTTACTGCGAAATACGCGGCCTCCGCCAATCATCAGCGGCAGTACGATGTGGGGATCTTCCTGGTGTCCTGTATCCTTTCGGCCGTTTCCGGCCCGTTCCTTTTCGTATACAGGATATACAGGCTGGTCCGCCTGTCGGCAGCGCTGAAGCGTGGGGACTGGTAAATAAATTCCGGGGTGCGGATGATGCAATTTACAGGGGAAGGAAACGATGGTGATAAAACAGAATGTTCCGCACGGGATGGATGATTCCGGTTTCAGAAGAAAGGATATTGTAATGATCAAGCTGCAAGATATTCAAAAAGATTATGGAACAGTACCAGTCCTGGAAAATATCAGTCTGGAAATCATACCTGGAAAAATCTATGGACTGATTGGTCCCAATGGGGCTGGAAAGACTACATTT
This sequence comes from Alitiscatomonas sp., assembly GCF_037242085.1. Taxonomy (NCBI): domain Bacteria; kingdom Bacillati; phylum Bacillota; class Clostridia; order Lachnospirales; family Lachnospiraceae; genus Alitiscatomonas; species Alitiscatomonas sp. The sequence goes on from NZ_JAXXBR010000098.1 coordinate 1,167, forward strand.
TTAAAAATCCTGGCGGGAATCCTCTATCCTGCGTCGGGATCCCTTGAAATCCAGGGCAGCCGGGAAAAATACGATCGGTGGTGCAGAACGCATGTGATCTACATTCCAGGTGGGGACCGTGGGCTGCGTCAGAAAAATTCTGTATATGAGAATGCCCTGTGTTATGGGATCATAAAGGGAATGAGAAAGCAGGCAGTGGAGGACAGGATCCTGGAACTGGCGCCGGTACTGTCCATGGAAAAATTGCTGGATAAAAAGGTGGAAACGCTATCCATGGGACAGAAAAAGAAAGCCGCGCTGCTATGTGGGCTCTGCTCCGGAATGCAGGTGATTTTGTTTGATGAACCTTCACTGGGGGTTGATATCGACGGGATCGAGGAACTAAAATCCATTATAAAAAAAGTCCACCAGGAATATCAGATTACTTTTTTAATATCTTCGCACGATATGAGCTTTCTTTCTGATATTGCCAGCGAGTATATTTTTATGTCTGGCGGGAGGATAAAGCTGGAGCACCATGGATCCGCAGATCATAAGGATATTATGGAAAAATATCAGAAGCTGATCAGATAGGGGGAAATATGCAGAAATATTTAGAATTACTAAAAAATCAGATAATTCTTGATATAAAAGAAAGACTCTGTTACCGGATAAATCTGATCAGTGATCTTGTTTTGTTTACATTGATCTATTTTGCTGTTTTTTATCTGGCTGCATCTGGAGAGAGTACTGTGGAATCACGGTTTCTTACGCTTCTGGGGTATATTTTCTGGCAGTTTAACGCCATGGCTCTTGGATACAGCACCAGTACCATCCGCCTGGAGGCATCCAGAGGGACATTGGAGCTGTATATTCAAAGCAAGTACTCGATCATACTTCTGATGGGGATCCGTCTGATGATATCATTGATGATCAGTGCAGTCACCATGTCCGGCATTCTGGTATTCTCAATCGCTGTACATATTTTAAACTTTTCAAATTTAGTTTTCTTTTTAAAAGCATTGGTACTGATCGTTCCCAGCATAATCGGGATGTACGGGATCGGCCTTATGATCGGTGCGGTCGGTCTGGGAGAGAAAAATACAGGGCAGATGGTTATGATCATTCAGGGGACGATGCTGTTTTTGATCAACATGATACAGACAGAGAAATTCAGTATTCTTCATTTATTACCGTTTGCTCCAGGAATCGTAATCGTTCAGATACTTTATTCGGGGCAGCCCATATCAGCGCTCATTTCCCTTGGATATGTGGGGCTGAATTTCCTGTGGCTGGCGGCAGGCGTCTCTTTTTTTAATGTCATGCTGGAGAGGGAGAGGAAATACGGATCGTTTGATCATTATTAGAATAGGCGGGCAGATTCGTCTGGCGTAAGAACATAGTTGGGATCATTGTCATGTATTTCAAACTTCTGAGGACAGCATTCAGGAGTTGGAGCCTGTAATATACAGGTCAACATCAAAGTCTGATTCTTTTTAACCGCTTCATAATCATTTTCAATATCGTGGATTTAAACCGCAAAACGTTTTGCCGTCCTCCGAGATATGGCCCAAGGCTTCACACAGGCGTGTGTACCCGCTGGGATGGATAAAGGGGACCATAAGGCAAGAATTTCCTCCCGATCCACTTGACAAGGATTTGACAAAATGTATAGATATGCTATAATGTTAGCATCGGCGTACCGGGGCGTGCTGCCCCTGTATGCAGGTGCTATTTGATCGTTACACAGGAAGGTGAAGACACAACATGACAGAAGAGAGACAGATTTCAAAGGCAGTAATTTCCAGGCTGCCCCGGTATTACCGCTATCTGGGCGAGCTGATGGAGGAGGGGATCGAAAGGATCTCGTCCAATGAGCTGAGTGCCAGGATGAAGGTCACCGCCTCCCAGATCCGCCAGGATCTCAATAATTTCGGCGGCTTCGGGCAGCAGGGATATGGATATAATGTAAAGTATCTTTATACGGAGATCGCCAGGATCCTGGGCATCGACCGGCAGCATAACCTGATCATCATCGGAGCCGGAAACCTGGGCCAGGCCATTGCCAATTATACCAACTTTGAAAAACGCGGCTTCATGATCAAGGGAATGTTCGACATCAACCCGCGGCTCATCGGCCTGGTGGTGCGCGGGGTGGAGATCCGCAGCATTGACAATCTGGAGCAGTTCATTGTGGACAACGAGGTGCAGATCGCGGCCCTTACGATCCCCAAGTCCAAAGCGCCGGAGATCGCAGACCGTCTGGTCCGGGCAGGGATCAAGGCCATCTGGAATTTTGCCCATACGGACCTCAACGTGCCCGACGATGTGGTGGTGGAAAACGTTCATCTTTCAGAGAGTCTGATGCGTCTTTCCTACCGGGTATGCAGTATGCAGGACGAGCGGGAGCGGAAGGAACGGGAAAAAACAGTATGATCCTTGGAACGGGCTGTGATTTAGTGGAAATTGAGCGGATGAAAAAAGCCTGTGAAAAAGAGGCTTTTTTATCGCGTGTGTATACAGAAAGGGAGCGCCGGCAGGCAGGGGGGAAAGCCTCTGTCCTTGCCGGCGATTTTGCTGTGAAGGAGGCTGTGGCCAAGGTCTTCGGGACGGGCTTCCGGGACTTTATGCCAGGGGACATCGAGGTCCTCCGGGATGAGCTTGGAAAGCCCTATGTGAACCTGTATGGCAGAGCCAGAAAGACAGCAGAAGAAAAGGGGATCCTCCGGCTGGAGGTATCCATTTCCAATACAAGGGAGTACGCCATGGCCTTTGCCGTGGGGGAAGGAGAGTGACGGAATGAAGGATCTGCTGAATGCCGCAGAGATGAAGGCGGTGGATCAAAGAAGCATCGAGGAATACGGGATCCCATCCCTGATACTGATGGAGCGGGCGGCCCTGGAGGTGGTAAAACGGGCCGGAGAGCTTCTGGAGCCGGGGCTTTCGGGGAATGAGGCCCTGGAGCATGGTCCAGGAAGGGAGCGGCTTTTAAAGGAAAGGAAGAGGAAGACGGTCTGGGCAGTCTGTGGGCTGGGAAACAACGGGGCCGACGGCGTGGCGGCGGCCAGGATGCTGACGCTCCAGGGCTTTTCCTCTGTCATCCTCCTTCCGTCCCTGGAGGGAAAACGGAGCCGGGAGCTGGAGGTCCAGCTTTCGGTGGCGGAAAAGCTGGGGATCCCCATCCTCACCCTGGGCGATCCGCTTCCGGAGGCCTGCGATCTGATCCTTGACGCAGTGTTTGGCATCGGGCTTTCAAGGCCGGTGGAGGGCGTTTATAAGGAGCTCATCGGCCTTATGGAGGAAAAACGGCAGCGGGAGCTGGTCCCGGTGGCGGCGGTGGATATGCCGTCGGGCATCAGCTCGGACACAGGGGCTGTCATGGGCTGTGCCGTAAAGGCGGATGTGACTGTGACCTTTGGCATGAGGAAGGTGGGCCAGGCCCTGTTTCCGGGCCGGGAATACTGCGGACGGCTTTTTTTGGAGGACGTGGGCTTCGTGCCCGAGGATCTGGAGCAGGCCGGAGAGCACGTCCATGCCCACGGACCGGAGGATCTTATGGAGATCCCCAGGCGGCGGGCGGATTCCCACAAGGGGACCTATGGAAAGATCCTGGTGATCGCCGGGGCAAAAAACATGGCGGGAGCCGCGTATTTTTCTGCCCTGGCGGCGTACCGTACCGGGGCTGGGCTGGTGAAGATCATGACGGTGGAGGAAAACCGCAGTGTGATCCAGGAGCGGCTGCCGGAGGCGGTGCTGTCCTCCTTTGATCCCCAGTGGGCCAGCGAGGAGCCGGGGGAGTTTAAGGAGTATATCCGTTCCCAGACGGGCTGGGCTGACGCCATCGTCCTGGGCCCGGGACTGGGACAGGAGGAGTATGCCAGGACACTGGTGGAGGCAGTCTTAAGCGACGCCTATGTGCCCATCGTCATGGACGCCGACGCGGTGAACCTGGCGGCCAGATATCCGTATCTGAAGGGATATTTCACGGAAAATATCATTCTGACGCCCCATGTGCTGGAATTTTCCCGGCTGACGGAAAAGCCGGTGGAGGAGATCAAGGAGGATCCCCTGGCAGCGGCCAGGGAGTTTTCTGACCAGTACGGCGTCACCTGCGTTTTAAAGGATGCGGCCACGGTGACGGCCAGAAAGGACGGAAAGCTGTTTATAAACTTAAGCGGTTCTCCAGCCATGGCCAAGGGAGGCTCCGGAGACGTGCTGACAGGGGTCATTGCGGGACTTTTAGCCATGGGAATGGACGACTGCGAGGCGGCGTCCCTGGGCGTTTATGTCCATGGACTGGCAGGAGAAGCGGCTGAGAAAAAATACGGCGTTCACTCGGTCCTGGCCGGAGAACTGGCAGGCTGTATCGGAGAGGTGGTCAATGGAAATGTATAAAAGAGCGTATGTGAAGGTGGATCTGGACCGGATCCGGAAGAATATGAAGGCGATCCGGAGCGTGCTGCCGGAGGGAACGAAGATCATCGGCGTGGTAAAGGCCGACGGCTACGGCCATGGGGCGGTCCAGACCGCGAAAGCCATTGAAGAGGACGCCGCAGGCTATGCGGTGGCCACAGCGGAGGAGGCACTGGAGCTTAGAGGAAATGGGATAAAAAAGCCGGTGCTGGTACTGGGACCGGTGCCGGAGTGCCAGTATGGGAGCATGGTGGAGCAGGAGATCCGGACGGCAGTGTTCGATCTTACGAGGGCAGAACGGCTTTCGGAAACGGCGGTGTCCCTGGGGATGATGGCCAGAGTCCACATTGCGGTGGACACCGGGATGAACCGGATCGGTCTGAGGCCCAGCCGGGAACAGGCCCAGGTGGTGAAGGAGATCGCCGGACTTCCAGGGATCGTGACAGAGGGCATGTTCACCCATTTTGCCAGGGCTGACGAGGCGGATAAGACCTCTGCCAGGGAGCAGCTCCAGGCGTTCCTGGATTTTTCGCAAATGGTAAAGGAAGCGGGCGTTTTCATTCCCGCCCTCCATTGCGCCAACAGCGCCGGGATCATGGATCTGAAGGAGAGCCATATAACGGCGGTCCGGGCCGGGATCATCCTGTACGGCCTGTATCCGTCGGATCAGGTACAGAGGGAGGCTCTTTTTCTGGAACCGGCCATGGAGCTGAAAAGTTTTATTACCTATATAAAGGAGATCGGACCGGGAGCGGCTGTGAGCTATGGAGGGACCTTTGTGGCGGACCGCCCCGTGCGTCTGGCCACCGTCAGCATCGGCTACGGAGACGGCTATCCCAGGAGCCTTTCCAATAAAGGGGAGGTACTGGTCCATGGGACGCGGGCCAGGATCCTGGGCCGGATCTGTATGGATCAGCTGATGATCGATGTGACCGGGATCCCGGAGGCCAGGGAGGGAGATGAGGTGACTCTTTTGGGCCGGGACGGAACAGAGGAGATCACCATGGAAGAACTGGCGGACTTAAGCGGCCGGTTCCATTATGAGATCCCATGCCTCATGGGAAAACGCCTGCCCAGGGTCTATGTGTCCGGGGGACGGACCAGGGAGGCCGGGGAGCTTTAACAAGCATTCCGGTCCCAGGGGGAAGCGGCCTTTAAATGCCGGCCCGGTTTCAGGTTCCGGCATCATTTTGCGGCAGTTCTGCATAAGGTAATCGTAGAGTGTCAATACTTTCGGTACAGGGAGACCTGAAAACCATTTCGGAGAGTGAAACCTTTGATCATCAGACGCGGAGATATTTATTATGCAGACCTGCGGCCGGTGGTGGGCTCTGAACAGGGAGGAGTCCGGCCGGTGCTCATCATACAGAATGATGTGGGAAATAAGCACAGTCCAACGGTGATCTGTGCGGCCATCACATCGAAAATGAATAAGGCAAAGCTGCCCACCCACGTGGAGCTTTCCGCCAGACAGTGCGACATGGTCCGGGACTCAGTGATCCTCCTGGAGCAGCTGCGAACCATTGATAAACAGAGACTTAGGGAGAAAATATGCCATATCGATGAAAATCTTCAGGAAAAAGTCAACGAAGCCCTGCGGATCAGCCTGGAGCTTGCTACATAAGGGCGTGAATTTCGGGAGTTTTGTTGACGAAATGTGGCAATGATGCTATATTAGGATACAAATGATAAAAAAGGAGTGGAAAGATTTTTCATGGACGATGGTAATTCGTGGATAGGAATTTTGCTGTTTGCGGCTTCCGTGGCTGTATTTTATCTGATCTACGGCTTTGGGGCGGCGATCCAGGCGCTGAACACCAGTGCGCTGGAGGACGAGCGGGACGAGGGAAATAAAAAGGCGGCGGCTCTTTTGAGGATCCAGGAGGATCCAGGGAAGTTTGTCCGCACCAACCAGGTGGTCACCTGCTTTTTCACACTGGCGCTGGGAGCCTTTACCCTGCCGCAGACAGCGGGATACATCCGGAGATTTCTGGCAGTGAAGCTTGCGATGGCTCCGGGCCTTGCAGCGGGGCTGGCCCTTGCAGCGGCATTTTTTGCGGTGGCCTTTTTTTTGGTCTGCCTGGGAGTTATAATCCCCAAGCATGTGGCAGCCAAGAGCCCGATCCGGTTCTGCTATAAGGCGCTTTCGGTGGTAGAGTGGGCCATTAAGCTGCTTTCGCCGTTCACCTGGCTCATCAGCGTGGCGGCCTTTGTGGTCTTAAAAGCAGTGGGCATTGATATCCGGTCCTCCAATGAGAAGGTGACCGAGGAGGATATCATGTATATGGTAAACGAGGGCCACGATCAGGGCGTGCTGGAAGCCAGCGAAGCGGAAATGATTACCAATATCTTTGAGTTTGACGATAAAGTGGCGTCGGATATCATGACCCACAGAAAGAACGTGGTGGCCCTGGAAAGCACTATGACCTTAAAGGAAACGGTGGATTTCATCGTAAAAGAGGCCAACAATTCCAGGTTCCCGGTCTACGAGGAGGATATCGACAATATCGTAGGTGTGCTCCATATGCGGGACGTGCTTTATTTTGCAGAGCAGGAGGAGTATCTGGACAGGCCCATCAGCCAGATCGACGGCCTTTTAAGGAGCGCCCATTTTGCTCCGGAGGCGAAAAATATCAACGCCTTATTTAAGGAGATGCAGTCGGAGAAGATCCATATGGAGATCGTCATCGACGAATACGGCCAGACAGCCGGGATCGTGACCATGGAGGATATCCTGGAGGAGATCGTCGGAAACATCATGGATGAATACGACAACGAGGAGCCCGATATCGTGGTCAAAGAAAACGGAAGCTTCCAGCTTTCGGGCATGACTCCTCTGGACGATGTGGAGGACGCCCTGGAGATGGAATTTGACGAGGACGATAAGGATAATTTTGACACCTTAAACGGCTTCCTGATCTCAAGGCTGGGCCATCTGCCGGAGGATGATGAAAAGGGCCAGGTGGTCTTCGGAGGCTATCGGTTCAGTATCGTAAAGGCAGAGAATAAAATCATACAGACGGTAGCGGCGGAACGGGATGCCGGGCCGGAACATGAAAAAGAAAACGAAGGATAAAAGAATCCCCCGTCCGGGGCAGGCAGCAGAGCCGCTTCCGGACGGGGGATTTTTTGGTCGGTCCTATTTCAGATACTGGTCCATCCAGTTTAAGATCTCCGTCATACGGTCGATCCTGTTTTCCGGCTTTCCGCCGCGGGAGAGCTCATGGTTCTCGCCGTGGAAGAGGCAGAGCCTGGAAGGACAGCCGTTTCTCATAACGGCGCTGTACATGGCAAGTCCCTCTGCCATATAGCAGCGGTAGTCCTCGTCGGAGTGGATAAAGAGGATCGGGGTCTTGCAGTTGGGGGCATACTGGAGCGGGGACTGCTTCCAGAGAAGCTCCACATTCTCTCTTGTATTGGCGCCCTGGTTGTTTACGATAAAGGTGTGGCCAATATCGGAGTTGTGCTCAAAGGATACCCAATTGGAGATGGAACGCTGGGATACGGCTGCTTTGAAGCGGTCGGTGTGGCCCACGATCCAGTTGGTCATGAAGCCGCCGTAGGAGCCGCCGGTAACGCCCACACGGGCTGTATCGATCTGGGGATATCTCTTTAATACCTCGTCGGTGAAATCCATCAGGTTCTGGTAGTCCACGGTCCCGTAGATGCCGTTGATGTTTCCGAAATCGGTGCCGCGGCCGTCAGAGCCTCTGGGATTGCAGTAGAATACGAAGTATCCGGCATTGGCCCACATCTGCATCTCGTGATGGAATACGTCGGAGAATACGGTGCGGGGGCCTCCGTGGATATGGAAGATGGCCGGATAGGAAACGCCCTCCTCATAATCCGCCGGCTTCATCACCCAGCCGTGGATCTCATAGCCGTCGCTGGCAGTGAAGGAAAAGGCCTCGGGGGTCACAACGGAATATTCCTCTCCAACAAAGTCGTTGAAGTGGGTGATCTGCTCACCGTCCAGGTAAAGCTCCGCAAGCTTTGTTCCCTGGAGCTCACAGCTTACCAGGTGTTCGCCGTTGACGTCGAAGCTGTCGCAGGAGCTTCCCTTTGTGAGGCTGTCGGAGATATTGCCGTCCTTGTCCAGCTTTCTTAACCATGCAAAGTCGTCCACAGTGGAGATAAAATAGAAGTCGCCGTTTAACAGCTTCTGGCCGCGGCCGGAGCCGTATCTTGCGTCGCTTCCCACAGAACCGGAGGCGATGGAGGCGTCATAGGGTACAAACAGGTTCATGGAGCCGTCCGCTAAGTTCATCTTATAGAAGCTGTTGTACTTATTGGTATAGCGGTAGTCGGAATCGATGGCAGCCACAAGAGCCTCATTTTCGTTTAAGAACTCGATGGTTCCGGTGTGCATGGTATCCGGCTCCAGCAATGTCTTTGTCTCGCCGGTCTTTAAGTTATAGAGATAAATTCCCTCGTTTAAGCCGCGCACGTTCTGCTTCCAGGGATACGCCTTATAAAGGAGAAGATCGCCCAGGACAGAGGACTGGGTGCAGTCGGTCCAGTCGCAGGCCACGTAAGAAAGCTCTCCGTTTTCTCTGTTATAAACGGCAAAGCGGTTTCTCTTTGCGTTGGTGTAGCCTAAGCCGTTGCCCCAGAAGGGAAGCTCATCGAAGACCTCATAGGATTTCTTTCTTGTGTCCTTATGATTATCCTGGCTTGCAGTCATAAGGAAACGTCCGTCGGGCAGTGCTTTAAAGCCGATGATCTTTGCGGGCACCGTAAAGGCGTGGCAGGCCTCTCCGCCTTCGGGGGAGATCTCATAGAAGCTTGTGAGGGCTTCTCCGGCTTCCTGTTTCTTCTTCACCTCGCTGCATCTTGCAGCCGGGAAGAGAAGGGTATTGTCGTTTGTCCAGACATAGCTCTTTGCGTCGCCGCCGCTGGTCATCTTCCGAACCTTTTTTTCAGCCATATCGTAAACGTAGAGGTTGGCTTTGTATGTATTTTCCGCTCTGTCTGCGTTGGATACCACAAAGGCAATGTACTTTCCATCGGGTGAGAAGGAAGGATTGCTTACGAACTGAAATTTCAAAAAGGTATCGATTTCAATCTTTTTCATAGTGCTGCCTCCATATTTTGATAATTATGTAGTTCTATTATAACATGCCTGTAAAAGCTGTCAAGAAAACGTTGCTGTTTCGGAGCCGTCCAGCAGGAAAATATGAATAAAATGGCCGAAGGGAAAATCCACAGAAAAGCTCTTGCCAAGGACTTAAAATAATGCTAGAATATTTAAGATTATGGTAACTGTAAGGACATGACCGTTACAGATTATGATGGAGATACGATAAATATAGAAGAAACAAGAAAGGGAGCAGGAAAAATGTCAGGACATTCCAAATTTGCCAATATTAAACATAAGAAAGAAAAGAACGATGCGGCCAAGGGAAAGATCTTTACCGTGATCGGAAGAGAGATCGCTGTTGCAGTTAAGGAAGGCGGCGCAGATCCGGCCAATAACAGCAAGCTCCGTGATGTGATCGCCAAGGCCAAGGCCAACAACATGCCCAACGATACCATCGACCGCGGAATTAAAAAGGCTGCCGGGGACCTGGGTTCTGTAAACTATGAAAACCTGGTTTATGAGGGCTATGGCCCCAACGGCATTGCCATCATCGTAGAGACTCTGACTGACAATAAAAACCGTACCGCAGCCAATGTAAGGAGCGCCTTTACCAAGGGCGGCGGAAACGTAGGAGCCCAGGGAAGCGTATCCTTCATGTTCGACAGAAAAGGCCAGATCATCATCGACAAGGAAGAGTGCGAGATGGATGCCGACGAGCTGATGATGGCGGCTCTGGACGCCGGAGCTGAGGATTTCTCCGAGGAGGAGGACAGCTTTGAGGTGGTGACCGATCCCGACGCCTTCAGCGAGGTGCGTGAGGCTCTGGAAAAGGCCGGTATCCCCATGATGCAGGCGGAAGTGACCATGATCCCCCAGAACTACGTGGAGCTGACCGACGATGACGCCATCAAGAAGATGAACCGGATCCTGGATCTTTTAGACGAGGATGACGATGTCCAGGCTGTATTCCACAACTGGTCCGAATAATAAATATGAATGAAAGAAGCTCCTTTCCGGATCGTCCCAGGGATGAAACGGAGAGGAGTTTTTTAGAAGGAAGGGATTATAATATGAAGAAACTGGTTAAGACCAATGTGATGCGTCTTCTGGATGCGGCGAAGATCGCCTATGAAGCAAAGGAATATCCGGTGGACGAAAATGACCTTTCCGGGAGCCATGCCGCGGATCTCATGGGCGTGGACCATGGGAGCGTTTTTAAGACCCTGGTGCTCCGGGGAGAAAAGACAGGATATATGGTCTGCTGTATTCCAGTGGACGGAGAGGTGGATCTGAAAAAGGCGGCCAGGGCGGCGGGAGACAAGAAGGTGGAGATGCTTCCGATGAAGGAGCTCCTTCCGGTCACCGGCTATGTCCGGGGCGGCTGTTCTCCCATCGGGATGAAAAAGAGATTCCCCACCTATCTGGACCAGTCGGCAGAGAAGTACGAAAAAATCGCCGTCAGCGCCGGCATGCGTGGCGTCCAGGTGATCCTGTCCCCGGCGGATCTGGGGAGGTATGTGGGCGCTGAAATGGCAGATCTCATGTAAAAGTGGTTGACATAAGGTGTAAAGGACCGGAAAACCCCTTTAAAGTGGGGGATAAAAACTTAACAAATTTGTAATAAATGTTAAAAGTCCATAGGGCCAATGGTAACAAAAATACGAGGAAAATCAAGAAAAAGTTCTTGCAAAATGTTAAAAAATCATGACAAAAGTTAAAAATAAGGCTGTGAAATACAACAAAAATGCAGAAGCCTTATTGACTTTTGGCCTCCCGTTCTCCTATAATCACAGACGCCGTCCGGTGAGACGGAAAAATAACCATCTGCCGCCTGGAGGCTTTCCGGAGGCAGAACGGAGAAAAGAGGCAATCGATGAAGCAGACATGGAACTCATTTCTTCAGACAGTTTTCCAGAGTATAAAAATGCTGTCTGCCAGCGCACCTGCCAAAAGACGCCGGGATACGGCAGTCCTTACGGCTGGTATCCTTCTGGTGACAGCCATTACCTTTGCCGCAGGGAGCTTTCCGGAGACGGGAAACGGTGCTATGGTGGCCTTTGCTGAGACGCCGGGAGAGACCGGCGGCCAGGAAGAGGGAACGCATGATGAAAATACAGACGAAGAGAAACGTGATCCAGAAAGCATAATGGCGGCTGAGGAGGCCGCGGACACGGAAAACGGAACAGAGACCAGAAAAGAGGAGGCAGAGAACGGCGCGGAGACGCCTGAAGGCGGGGAAGCCGGAGAGGGAGAAGACCCGGATCAGGAAGCGGAGACTGCTGCGGAAGGCTCTGGAGCCCAGGAAGAGGCAGCGGCCGGGGAGGACTCCGGTGTGCCGGAAGGAGAAGCCACGGAAAGCGCGGAAGCTTCTGAGCGGGCAGCCGTCCGGGAGGGCTCTGGCGGCCAGGAAGGGACAGCTTCTGGAGAGAGCGCTGAGCTTGCGGAAGGTGCAGCCGCCCAGGAGGCTTCCGGTACGCCTGCACCAGAAACACAGGAAGCGGCGGCATCTGTCTCCCTGTCAGACCGGGATTACCAGACGCTGCTTAAGATCGTCCAGGCAGAGGCTGGAAACTGCGACCGGACCGGAAGGATCCTGGTGGCCAATGTGATCTTAAACCGGGTGGAAAGCGATACCTTCCCGGATACGGTCCACAGCGTGGTCTACCAGAGACATCAGTTTTCGCCGGTTGGCAACGGCTCCATCAACCGGTGCCGGGTCACAGACGCCACAGTGGAGGCTGTGGACAGCGCCCTGGCGGGAGAGGATTATTCTGACGGCGCTCTGTATTTTATGAACAGGAGGGCGTCCAGCAGGAAAAATGTCCGCTGGTTTGACAATCACCTGGACTTTTTGTTCAAACATGGGAACCACGAGTTCTTTAAATAGTGAAAAACCGGGATAGGAAACGAAAACCTGTCCCGGTTTTTCGTTTTTATGCAAAATTCATAAAAAACTAATAAATTAAATCGCAAAATGAATTGACTTTATCTAATTTTGATGGGATAATAAAGCCATCTAGTGACCAACATTCAAGGAGGTTTTTCAAATGTCAACAAAGGCTTATTACCCAATCAGCGAAATTGGTAAAGGAAAAGTGGGCTTTTCCAAAACCAGATCCATCATCGAGGGTGCTTTTTACGGCAACAACGTGGTAAAGGTAAATACCCTGAGAGAGGCTTATGAATTAGCAAAGAATTCTCCAGGAACGATCGTGACCGATATGCCCGTTTACAGAGGAGAGGAATTTGGTCTGGACAAGGACGCGAAGGTTCTGTTATTCAACGACGGAGCCATCACCGGCCGTTACGCAACTGCACGCCGCATCGCAGGCGAGCCGGGCGTGGACTGTGAAGCCCTTGACAAGGTAGCGATGGACGCGATCTACGAGTCCCGCTGGAAAACCATGTACCATGCAGAGGTTTTCGTAGGCCTGGATCCCGAATTTATGGTTAAGGCCCACCTTCTGATCCCGGAGGGAGAAGAAAACATCATGTACAACTGGATGTTAAACTTCCAGTACATGTCTGATGAGTACGTAAAGATGTACAAAAAATCCAAACCCGTGGGCGACGGAAAAGAGCCGGATATTTATATCTTCTCCGATCCCCAGTGGTGCGGCTCCGACAGACCCAGCGTATCCCTGGACTGCCTGTCTGATCCCCAGAAAAAGACCCTGTGCTACTTCAATACCGATACCAACTGCGCATGCATCCTTGGTATGAGATATTTCGGTGAGCACAAGAAGGGCACCCTGACCATGGCATGGGCCATTGCAAACCGCAACGGCTACGCTTCCTGCCACGGCGGACAGAAGGAATACACCCTGGCTGACGGCAGCAAGTACGTAGCTTCCGTATACGGCCTGTCCGGATCCGGTAAGTCCACCCTGACCCATGCAAAACACGGCGGCAAGTACGAGATCAAGGTCCTTCACGACGATGCGTTCATCATCAACACAGATACCTGCGCATCCATTGCACTGGAGCCCACATACTTTGATAAGACGGCCGATTATCCCACCGGCTGCCCGGACAACCAGTATCTGCTGACCGCCCAGAACTGCTCTGCGACCCTGGATGAGGACGGAAAGATCCAGCTGGTGACAGAGGATGTAAGAAACGGCAACGGCCGTGCCATCAAGTCCAAATTATGGTCTCCCAACCGTGTGGACAGGATCGACTCCCCGGTCAACGCTATTTTCTGGATCATGAAGGACCCGACCATCCCGCCGGTAGTAAAATTAAAAGGGGCTTCCTTAGCTTCCGTTATGGGCGCTACCCTGGCAACTAAGAGATCCTCCGCAGAGCGTCTTGCTCCTGGCGTGGATCCCAACAAACTGGTTGTGGTTCCGTACGCAAACCCGTTCCGTACATATCCGTTAGCCAACGACTATGAGAAATTCAAAAAGCTGGTTGAGGAAAAGAACGTGGACTGCTATATCGTGAATACCGGCGATTTCATGGGCAAGAAGGTAAAACCGGCCGACACCCTTGGAATCCTGGAAGCCATCGTTGAGAAGAAGGCAGACTTCCATCAGTGGGGTCCGTTCTCCGATATCGAGATCATGGACTGGGAAGGCTTTGTGCCGGATATGAACGATCCGGAGTACGTAAGCCAGTTAAAGGCCCGTATGAACGACCGCGTCAACGAGATCAAGGAATTTGCAGTTGCCAAGGAAGGCTACGACAAGCTTCCGGACGACGCTCTTGAGGCCCTTGAGAGAGTTGTAAAAGAACTGAATTAAGCAATAAAACCGGGCGCAGGGATTTTTTCCTGCGCCCTTTTAACCATGGCTCCAGCGGCCAGAGAGGAGAAAGCAGACATGGGAAAGCAGCATATTTTCTTTGACCTGGACGGGACTCTGACCGATTCCATGCCGGGGATCACGAGAGCCGTGCAGTATGCCCTGAGGCGCTACGGCATCCAGGTGGACGATCTGAATGTCCTGAAGCCCTTTGTGGGACCGCCGCTGCCGGAAAGCTTTAAGGAGTTTTATGATTTTCCGGATCATGATGCCCATGAGGCGGTTTTTGTATTCCGGGAATATTATAACGTAAAGGGATGGATGGAGAACGCGCCGTTTCCAGGAGTGGAGGCCATGCTGAAGAGCCTTCGGAATGCGGGAAAGGAGCTTTATGTGGCAACATCCAAGCCGGAGGATATGGCAAAGCGGGTCCTGGACCATTTCGGGCTTACAAAATATTTCCGGTTCGTAGGCGGGGCAGAGGACGACGGCGGAGAAAAACTGCGGGTGAAAAAGGACCAGGTGATCCAGTATGTGATGGATTCCTGCGGGCTTGAGAAGAAGGACGAGATCATCATGGTCGGGGACCGCCGCCACGACATCGAGGGGGCAAAGAAAACGGGGATCTCCTCTGTGGGTGTCCTTTATGGATACGGAGGCCGGGAGGAGCTTTCAGAGGCCGGAGCGGACTGGATCACAGAAACGCCGGAGACGCTTCTGGAGCTTCTTAAGGAGCTGTAAGAAAAATACAGAACAGTCTTCACAAAATATTTAAAATTACGGCAGTAAATGGAACTTGAAAAAAGCAGACATATGAGCTATAATAGGTCCATAAGAAAACAGGACAGCAATTCCTGGAATGTTCGATACTCCTGTTTATTTTGAACCTACATTATGACAAACGGGATTCCTATATTTTTAAACGGATGTCAGGCCTCCGTATGAGTGGAAGGCAGAAGTTTAAGTGCGGTCGCCCACCTAGCAACGCTAGGAGTCAATTATGCAGGAACCGGCATTTTGGGATTTGCAAAAGATAAAAGCAGCGAGCAATCGCTGCTTTCCTGTTTTTTAGCGGATATTTTGCCGGGACCGCAATCTGGCCCTTTCTAATTGCCGGAAAATGTGATATGGTATAAAAGTGAAAACGATACATAATGGAAAAATCTGCCGAGGAGACGAGACTGATATGAAAAACCACAGATTTGACAGATACCTTTATATGGGGATCACAGCGGTGCTGGTGCTGGCGGCGGCCACGGCTGTAATCTTCCTGTTTCTGGAACGGAAGGCGATCCTGGCCCTGGGAGGCCGGATCATATCGATCCTGACCCCGATCATTTACGGAGCCGTGCTGGCGTTTTTATTTTCGCCTGTATACAACGGCGGGGTCCGGTTTACGGGCGAGCTGCTGGGAAAGAAAATGAAAAATGAGAAGTTAAAGGCGTTTCTCCAGAAGACCGTGGGAACGGTCCTCAGCCTGACGCTTCTGTACATCATCGTTGTGAGCCTGGCTATGATGATCATCCCCCAGCTTTATTCCAGCATTGCGGGGATCGTGAACACCATGCCAGTGTATATCCAGAACCTGTATGAGTGGCTCACGGGGCTGTTTGCCAATAACCCTCCCCTGGAGGAGATGGTGCTTTCTGTGTACCAGCAGGC
The DNA here is from genome assembly GCF_037242085.1 of Alitiscatomonas sp. Lineage (NCBI taxonomy): Bacteria > Bacillati > Bacillota > Clostridia > Lachnospirales > Lachnospiraceae > Alitiscatomonas > Alitiscatomonas sp. The sequence goes on from NZ_JAXXBR010000098.1 coordinate 17,046, forward strand.
GGTGATCGCCGTGCAGGACTGGTCCTCCAGTAATCTGATCCCCCACCTTCAGAGCATCGGAAGCTTCGAGAGCCTGGAAAAGATCCTGGGAGGAGTTTCCAACAGTGTGCTCACCATCTTCAACCTGGCAAAAAATATCCTGATCGGCCTCATTGTCATGGTCTATCTTCTGAATATCAAGGACACGCTGACGGCCCAGGTGAAAAAGATCGTTTACGCCATCCTTCCGGTACGGGCGGCCAACGGGACTGTGGAGGAGTTCCGCTATATCCATAAGGTGTTTTCTGGATTTATTATCGGGAAGCTGATCGATTCCCTGATCATCGGGGTCCTATGCTTTATCCTGATGAACCTGTTTAAGCTGCCCTTTGCGCTTCTGATCAGTGTTATCGTGGGCGTTACCAACGTGATCCCATTTTTTGGCCCCTTCATAGGAGCCATTCCCAGCGCGGTGCTGGTGTTCCTCATAAGCCCCAGGCAGTGCCTGTATTTTGTGGGGCTGGTCCTGGTACTCCAGCAGTTTGACGGGAACATCCTGGGCCCCAAGATCCTGGGGGACTCCACTGGGCTTTCCAGCTTCTGGGTCCTGTTTTCCATCCTGTTCTTCGGCGGACTGTGGGGCTTTGTGGGCATGATCGTCGCTGTGCCGCTGACGGCGGTGGTGTTCGACCTGTTTTCCAAATTCCAGTGCCATTTCTTACGGAAAAAGAATCTCCCGCAGGATACGGACGATTATATGGATCTGGAAAAGATCGATGCGGACAGCGGCAGGTTTATCAGACAGAAATAACGAGGTGCTATGGACGAAAAAAAGAAACTGATCAACTGGACCGCAGGGATCTCCACGGTGATCGTGGCCCTGCTCATCATCATCGTGGTCATGGAGCCCCGGGGGAACGGCGTGTCCCGGGCGGCGGCTTCCAGGGCCATCGCCCTTACTCTGGCGGGTGAGGACGCAGTCCGTGCAGAAGGTCCGGAGACTTCCTTTTTTCCCGGGGAGCTGCAGGATCAATGGTATGTGAAATATATGGATTATCTCTATGCCAAGGGATATCTGGATCCGGAAACGTGCTACCCTTCGGAGGGAAGCGCCGTTTCGGCCGTTACCTATGGGGAGTTGTCCGGCTGGGTGACCGCGGCCAAAGGGGAGGGGGAACCCTCTCTTGCGGGATATGTGACAGAGGCAGCGGGGAAAAAGGCTGGAAAGGCCGTGGATAAAGCGGAGTTCTGGGAATTTTATGATGCGTTCCGGGCCTTTGCAGACCCGGATGGGAATGTAAAGGAGATCGAAACAGATCTTTACGGGACCCCGGGGAATGTGGACGGGGCGTCCCCCTGGACGGCCTACACAAAGGATGGAAAGTTCCTGTTTGAAGGGCTTTCTTTGGATTCCTATATTGATAAGACCATAAAGCTCCTGGTGCGGGAGGATGGGATCATAAAGGTCCAGGGTGTGGTCTCCGATGAGATCGTATATGAAAACGCCTGGATATCCGGATTTTCCGGCAATACAGTGACGGTGTTCATTGGAAATATCCAGCGGGAATTTCCTGTAAGGGGAGTCCTTAAGAATGAAGAGGAGATCTCCGGCCAGATCGGGGATCTGTATCTGAAAAACGGAAAGCCCAGCCGCCTGGTACTGAAAAAGGAGACCATCACCGGGACAGTCCTTTCAGTGAGAGAGGATGAGATCGAGATCGAGGGCTACGGCACCGTGCCCCTGTCAGAGGACTTTAAGATCTACCGTACCTACGGCGTTTTAAAGGAGCAGAAGAAATCGGATATCCTGGTGGGCTATCATATGCAGACCTTTGTGGTGGCCGGCGATGAGATCTGCGCGGCCCTGACGACAGAGAAGCCGGAGATCGATAATATCCGCGTTCTTCTGATGACAACAAATTTCAAGTCCCTGTTCCATCCAGAGATCACCCTGGTCTGCGATTCCATGGCTGTACTGGAATATGGGGATGAAAAGGATAAAAAGACCCAGTCTGTGGCGGCTGGAGAGCCGGTGACCATTTCTGCTGGAGATCCCCGGCTGGAAAGCGGCCGTATGGTATTCCGGTCCGCCAATGAAGGCGGCATGATCACCGTCAGGAATATTGAGCGGAGTCAGGGAACTCCGGTGTATCCGGGCCATATGGAGATCACCGGGGAGGAGGAGGGTCTCCTTCTTCTGAACGAGGTGGATCTTGAGGAATATCTGAAGCGGGTGGTGCCCAGCGAGATGCCCTATACGTATGAGCTGGAGGCTTTAAAGGCCCAGGCCGTCTGCGCAAGGACCTATGCCTGGAGGCAGATCCGGGGAAGCTCGTATTCAGAATACGGCGCCCATGTGGACGACAGCACCAGCTTCCAGGTGTATAATAATACCTCCGTTTTTGACACCACTGACGCGGCTGTCAATGAGACCTTCGGCCAGATGGCTGCCTACGATGGGGAGCCCATCGATGCCCTTTACTATTCCACCTCCTGCGGCCACGGCACCGACGGGACCGTGTGGGGAAACGACGGTTCGGCGACACCGTATTTAAAGGCGGTCTCCATCAATGAAAAGAGGAAGCCCATGGACCTTACCTCCAACGAGGCCTTTGGAGCATTCATAAAAAATATGGATGTGGAGGCATACGATTCAGAATTTGCCATGTTCCGGTGGAACGCAAAGACGGACAGCCAGATCCTGGCAGAAAAGATCGGCGGAGTCGGCCAGATCACGGGACTTACGGTGACAGAACGGGGACCTGGAGGCGCGGCAAAGGCTCTGAAGGTCGTGGGCACAGAGGGCTCCAAGACTTTCACCGGCCAGAGCAAGGTGCGGAGCGTGCTGGGAAACACCAGGCTTGTCTTCAACCGGAAGGACGGCAGCACCTACACAGAGTGGGAGACCCTTCCCAGCGGGTTTATCTACATAGAAAACCAGGGGACCGATGAAAATGGCGTTACTGCCTTTACGATCTACGGCGGCGGCTACGGCCACGGAGCCGGCATGAGCCAGAACGGGGCCCAGGGGATGGCAAAGAAAGGAAAAAATTATAAGGAGATCCTGAAATTTTTCTATGATGGGTGTGAGATCGTAGATATTGGAGATGTGGTGTAAAAAAGGGAGCTGTGATACGCAGCTCCCTTTTTCTATCTCTTGATATCATAATTCATATTCATCAGATTCCGGATGGTGTCCACGTCGTCGGTGATGTTGGCGTCGCCGCGGATGGTGTGCTTGATGGCGCTGCTGGCCACGGCGAAATTGATCATGTCCATGGGCTTATAATGGTGCATCATGGCGTAGATCAGGCCGCTGGCAAAGGCGTCGCCGCCTCCTACCCGGTCTAAAATGGTGAAGGTGAAAAGCTTGCTTTCAAAGGTATGGCCCTCGTACCACATAAACGCCTTGAGGCTGTTTTCGCTGCCGCTGTGGGCATAGCGAACATGACGGGCGATGCACTTCAGGTTGGGATACCGGTCGATGAAGGCCTGGAAGATCTCATCCTGCTGCTCGTAGCTGGGCTGGAAGGGGATCCCGTCTTTCACGTCTCCCTTGCTGTGGTCCTCCTCATCCCGCCACAGGTGGTAAGGCTCGATGCCTAAAAGAACGTCCACATAGGGAAGGCACTGGGTACAGAAATCCCTGGCCTCCTCCCAGGTCCACAGGGTGCTGCGGAAATTTCCGTCAAAGCTCACAGTAAGGCCCAGCTCTCTGGCTGTCTTTAAGCACTCCATGGTGAGCTTCCGGCAGTTGGGAGCCAGGGCCGGGGTGATGCCGCTTAAATGGAGCCAGGTAAAGTGCTCCAGAAGTCCCTTCAGATCAATGGTATCAAAATCAAATTCTGTGATGGCGCTGTTTTTCCGGTCATAAGTGACTTTGCTGGCGCGGATCCCATAGCCTGTTTCCAGGTAATAGCTTCCCAGCCGGTGGGTAGGTGTCTGCTCCGGCGTGCTTAAGATCACAGGGGTGCAGTGGACGTCGTTGCTCCTTAACATACGGATGGCGCTCTTTCCCAGGCTGTTGTTGGGAACCACGGAGAAAAAGGTACTGTCCACGCCCAGGTTGGCCAGAGCCAGGGCGATATTTGCTTCGCTGCCGCCGTAGCTGGCCTCGAAGGTGGAGGTCATGCGGATCTTTTCATAGTTGGGCGGCGTCAGCCGCAGCATGATCTCGCCGACGGTGATGAACTTTTCCGGGCTTTCCAGGCCAGTGAGCAGCGGATTGTAATGTTCCATAAAATCGTTCCTCCTTGGAATTAAAGGATAGTTCTATTCTAGTCCACTTCCGGACAGATTTCAATAAAAATTTAACGATCTTTTTTCCGGTCTGCTTCTTTTATCAGAGAGGGAGAGTTCTGCTCCAGATACTGCTCCAGCGTGTCCTTATCCACAAGCGCCGGGGTGACGCCCTGTCGGGTGATGGAAAAGCCGGCGGCACAGGAGGCGATCCGGCAGGAAGCTTCCATGGAGAACCCATAGAGCAGGTAGGAAACCAGGGCGCTGATGAAGGCGTCGGCGGCTCCCGTATTGTCTACGGACCGGAAATCGGCGGCTTCAACGTGACAGGCAGTTTCCTTACCGAAGATCCAGCAGCCTCCGGCTCCCAGGGTGACGATGACGGTCTTTATCCCATGGGAAAGAAGCCTGGCGGCCTTTTCTTTTATGGAGCCCTTTCCTGGGCAGATCATGGACAGCTCTTCGGCGTTGGGAACGGCCACATCGATATTTTTTAACAGCTCCTCTGGCAGGGGGCCGCAGGAGCTGGGCTTCAGCACGGTCATGAGGCCGTAGCGTTTTGCCATGGACGCGGCAGTCAGTACAGCCTCCATGGGGATCTCCGTCTGGATCAGGCAGCAGCAGGCTCCGTCAAAGAGCCGTTCAGCGGCTGTGATATCGCCGGGACAGACCTGGCTGTTGGCGCCTGAAAGGATGGAGATCATGGATTCTCCGTTTTTCTGGACGAAGATATAGGCCTGGCCTGTTTTTTGTCCGGGAGTCCGCAGAAGGCCGCTGCTGTCAATGCGGCAGTCCCGGGCCGCCTGGTAGATGGAGTCGGAATCGGCGTCGCCGCCCACCCGGCCGATGACGGAGACGTGGTGGCCCAGCCTGGCCACGCCAACGGCCTGGTTCAGGCATTTTCCGCCGGGGTAGGTGGCTGAGTCCGAGGAGGTAACAGTCCGTCCGCTGTGGGGAAGGGCGTCAAAGGCCAGGTAGTTGTCCATGTTGACGCTCCCAATGGAAATGACCCGTTTTTTCTGGAGATCCCTGGGAACGCTTAAGGTGGCCTCTGCGTTTAGCGGGAAGTCCGGGGAAAATTCCGGCATACGTTCCCATTTTTCAATCCGTGCCACCAGAAGCCTTGCAGCCTGGGAACCGAAGGCATCGAAGGGAACGGCCAGGGAGGAGAGGAAAGGAAGGTCTCCGCCGGAGCTGCCATCCCGGAGGGTCAGAAGGGACAGATCCGCAGGGATCTCATACTGGAGGTTCCGGGCTGTCTCATAAAACTTCAGGGCTTCCGCCTGGCTGAAGAATACAGCCGCCGTGAACAGTCCGTTCAGGATCCCGCTTACGGGGAGGCTTCCGGCGTCGGGAAAGACCAGCTCCTGCCGGAAGGGGAGCTTTTCGTCAAACAGCCGTTTCCGGTAGCCCTGGAAAAATTCCCGGGCCAGGGAATCGTCTCCGGCCACACAGGCAATGGAGGCGTGGCGTTTTTTTACAAGAAGCCCGGTGGCTGTATCCCCTATTTTTTCAAAATCCATATGAAATGCGCCCTTATAGGGGCCGATGACCACATAGGGGATCCCGGCCCGGTCCAGCTTTTCCCCCAGAAAAAGGCTGTCACTGGAGACAGGCTCCCAGATCACACCGTCCGTATGGGCCGCCGCCATGGCGGAGATATTTTTAAGCTCCGTATCCGCCGAATCCCCGCTTTCCCGGAGAAGCACCGAATATCCCAGGCTGGTAGCCTCTTTGAGGATGCTGGAGACGAGCCGTTTTCCGTGTTCAGTATTCTGAAAGATCACGCCCATGGTCAGCGTCCGGGTCGTGGGCGCGGTGGCAGATGCATAAGGGACATAGTTGTATTCCTTGGCCAGCTTTAAAACGTGCTCCCTGGTCCGGGCACTGATGCTGGCATCCTTTCCGTTCATGATCTTAGAGACCGTCGATACGGAAACTCCCGCCAGCAGGGCAAACTCTTTGATGGTCATTTTTTCCTCCCTGTATTAAAGAAACGATCTGGACCCTGGAGGCAGAGGAATGTCTGTCTGCTCCGGTATCCAGGCTGCTTTTAGGATATCACAAAAATACTGGAAGGGATACCTGGATCCGGAGAAAATGGTGAAAACACATAAAAAATCCAGAAAATTTGTGAAGAATTTGACAAAAATATGGATAAAAATGGGGAAAACAGCGGGATAAAGAGCAAATTCCACAATAGTGGTTGACAGAAAACTGGAAAACATATATTATCTGCTTAGGAAAAAGATTTCGGAAAATATTTTACCAAACGGGAGCGAGGCCTATGAAAATTTTAAATCTCGGTTCTTTAAACATTGACAAAACGTATTCGGTAAAGCGTTTTGTCCAGCCCAAGGAAACGATCCAGGCCCTGGATTATGAGGAATTCTGCGGCGGCAAGGGACTGAACCAGTCGGTGGCCCTGGCCAGGGCAGGCGCGGAGGTATACCATGCCGGAGCCGTGGGAGGGGATGGAAGGATTCTTCTGGACATGCTGAAGGAGGCCGGAGCCGATACGGGCTATGTGGAGACCCTGGACGGGGCCAGCGGCCATGCGGTGATCCAGATCGACGAGTCCGGACAGAACAATATCATCATCTGCGGCGGGACCAACCGGAAGATCACCAGAGAATACATATCCTCTGTGCTTGAGCATTTTGGAAAGGGCGATCTGATCCTTTTGCAGAATGAGATCTCCAACATTGACTTTGCCATGGAGGAGGCAAAAAAACGGGGACTCCAGGTGGCGTTTAACCCATCTCCGGCAGACGAGGGCGTGTTCCTCTGCAATTTGGAGCTGGTGGATTATTTTATCCTCAATGAGGTGGAGGGGCGGATCCTGGCAGGAACCGATTCCGAGGAACCGGCTCCGATCCTTAGGGCCCTGAGAGAAAAATATAAGAACGCAGCCTTTGTGCTGACCCTGGGCGACCAGGGGGCCTGGTACTGCGATCCGGAGGAAACGTCCTTCCAGGATATCTTCCAGGTGGAGGCCGTGGATACCACGGCGGCAGGTGATACGTTCTGCGGATATTTCATTGCCGGGATCGCCGGAGGCCTGGGCCATAAACAGGCTCTTTTACAGGCCAGCGCTGCGGCAGCCCTGGCTGTGACGAAAAAGGGAGCGGCCCCCAGTGTGCCGGAACGATCAGCAGTGGAAGCGTTCATCCGGGAACGCGCGTAGGATACGGGAGGAAAATATGGAAAAGAGACCATTTATCATTGACTGTGACACAGGAACCGACGACGCCATCGCCATTCTGGCAGCCCTTGGCTCTGACGCCATAAGGGTACGGGCCCTGACCAGTGTCAACGGCAACGTAAACGAAAATTTCACATCCAGGAACAACCGGGATCTGGTGGGATACCTGGGCGCGGATGTGGAGGTGGCCCGGGGGGCGAAGATCCCGTTTTATCCCAGGGCCGGATATTATGATGCCACCCACGGCAGCGAAGGCCTTGGCGATGTGACCCTTCCGGCGGCAGAGAATGTCCCGTTCACAAAAGAAACGGCTCCGGAGCTGATCCGGAGGATCGCAGAAGAGGAAGAAGGCCGCCTGGAGCTTCTGGTGGTGGGGCCCATGACCAACATTGCCATTGCCTTAAGCATGTATCCGGAGTTAAAGGAAAAGATCCGTCATATCTGGTTTATGGGCGGCGCTGCCCTCGGCGGAAATATGACGCCCACAGCGGAGTTCAATATCTGGGTGGATCCGGTGGCTGCAAAGCTGGTGATCGCTTCCGGGATCCCCATGACCATGGTGGGACTGGATGTGACCTTAAAGGCCGCCTTAAACCGGGAAGATGAGCAGGAGATCCGGAGCTTTGGAAATAAGGGAGCTGTCCTGGCCGCCGATATCCTGGATTATATGATAAGAAGATATGCAGACGGGGGAGAGGATGCCCTTATGCACGACGCTCTGGCTGTGGCTGCGGCCGTATGCCCCCAGTGCCTGGTCTGCCATGATTATTTCGTGGATGTGGAGTGCCAGGGCGAGTACACGGCTGGCCATACCATGGTAGACCGGCGTGGGCGCACAGGAAAGAAGCCCAATGTTTCTGTGGCCATGGAGCTGGATCTTCCCGTATTCAAGCAGTGGCTCAAGGACTGCCTGAGGCAGTGTGGTTAAGCCATGGGTGCAAAAGCGGAAAAAAGAGAGTGGTTCGTCACCTCTCCACAGTTTTACAGGACCATCGTCCTTTTGTCCGTTCCCATCATCCTCCAGCAGCTTTTAAGGGTCAGCGTTGATACCCTGGACAGCATCATGCTGGGGCGGATCGACCAGGTACAGATGAGTGCTGTGTCCCAGGCCCAGCAGATCTTTTTCATTTTTTATACGGTGTGCAGCGGCTTTTCTGCCGGGTGCAGCGTACTGATCGCCCAGTACTGGGGCAGAAGGGATACGGAGAGCATCAAGACTCTGGTGGCCATCGGGGTCCGCAGCATCGCTGTTTTCGGCGTGCTGTTCTCGGCTGTGGTGATGATCTGGCCGGAACGGCTTTTAAGGATATACAGCAGCGATCCGGAGCTGATCCGTCTGGGAGTGCCATATTTGAGGATCGCCTCCCTCATGTATCCGGTCTGTGCTGTCAGTACCATGATCTTTGCCTGCTGCCGGGGATTTGAGGAGATGAAGGTCTCTTTCACCACCAATGTGATCTCTTATCCGTTAAATGTATTTCTGGATTTCTGCCTGATCTTTGGAAATTTCGGAATGCCGGAGCTGGGGATCCGGGGAGCGGCCGTGGGAACGGTCATTGCCCGGGTGGTGGAGCTTCTGATCCTCTGCCGGTTCCTGTTCCGGAAAGAGAAGAAGCTTTCCATGAAGTTTTCTGACCTGAAAAGAAGAGACCGGAGACTTCTGGGGGATTTCTGGAAGGTGGGCCTTCCCATCGTGTTCCATGAGCTGATCTGGTCCACGGGAACCACGGCGGGAAGCTCTGTCACAGGCCAGATGGGAACCACCATCGTGGCCGGATACAACATTGCCAACGTGTATTATCAGCTGATGGCCTGTGTGACCAATGCCATCCTTTATTCCTGCTCCACGACCATCGGAAAGACCATTGGCTCCGGGGCGTCTAAGGACAGGATCCAGAAGGAAGCATACAGTATGGTGCTTATCGGCCTGGTCAGCGGAACGCTCATGGGGCTCCTGACCCTGATGTTCGGCGGCCTGTTCACGCGGCTGTATGTGCTGACTCCGGATGCGGCGGCCTATGCCAGAAACTTTATGCTGGTGTTTGCGGCCATCTGGCCCTTCTCTGGTATGGAGATGACCGGCATGATCGCAGTGCTGAGGGCCGGAGGAGACGGAAAGATGGGGCTGATCTGCGATATCTTTTCCATGTGGATGATCACCATTCCCCTGGCAGCTGCCTGTGCTTTTGTGTTCCGGCTGTCTCCCTATCTGGTGGTATCCATCATCAAGTTCAATATTGCCATCGAGGCCTTTGTGGGAATCTGGAGAATTCATACAAAAAAATGGATGCGAAATCTCACAAGATGATGTATAATGGCAGTATGAATAAAAAAACAGAGAACAAAAGAAGAAAATTGTGCATTTTTTCATCGTATTTCTATCGGACGAGCTCATGGTCTGATTAAAATAATTAAAATCTTTAACCAAGAAGAAGGAGGATTACAATGAGACTGAAAAGAGTATTAGGAGCAGTATTATCCGGCGCCATGGTCCTTTCCCTGGCTGCATGCGGAGGCGGCGGAGACGCGGAGACCACAGCGGCATCCAAGGCCGAAGAGACCTCCAAGGAGGCTGCAAAGGAAACTGAGGCGGAGAAAAAGGATGACGCCAAGGAGACCGAAGCTGCCAAGGGCGGCGAGGAGATCAACAAGCGCATCGCTTACGTAGTAGGAAACTTAGGTGATAAGTCCTTCAACGATTCCGGCGAAGTGGGGATGAACGTTTTAAGAGAAAAGGGCTGGGACTGCAAGACCATCGAGGTCGGCGACCCGTCCAAGGCTGATAAATGGGAGGACATGATCTTAGACGTCATCGATGAGGGCTATTATTACATCGTGGCTTCCTCCACTTACACCGATATTATCTTAAAATTAGCTGAGGAGTATCCGGAGAACCGTTTCGTCATCTTCGACGATTCCAAGGATGAGTCCGAGATCCCGGAGAACGTGGCGTTCATCTTCTACGCACAGAACGAAGGCTCCTACATGGTTGGCCAGATGGCAGCCGGTATGACAGAGACAGGCGTGGTTGCTGTAAACGTTGGTATGGATAACCCGGTCATCGCAGACTTCGTAACAGGATTTGTAAACGGCGTTCAGGATTACGATCCTGAGGTTAAGGTCATCAAGGCTTCCGTCGGTTCCTGGACCGATCCGGCCAAGATGAAAGAGCTTTGCTTAAGCCAGGCAAGAGACAAAAAGGCAGACGTATTCTATCAGGTAGCCGGCGGTTCCGGCGGCGGACTGTTCGAGGCATGTAAGGAGCTTGGAACATGGGCCATCGGCGTTGACTCCGACCAGTACGCATATTATAAAGATTCTGAGAACCCGGAACTGGCAGACGTGATCTTAACCTCCATGTTAAAGAACGTAGGCGACTCTTTCGTAGCATTCTTTGAGGATGTGGAAAACGGAGAGGAAGTATGGGGCAAGTTAAACCGTCTTGGCTTAAAGGAAAAATCCGTTGGATATGTAGACAATGAATTCTTCCAGCAGAACGTTCCCCAGGAGATCCGTGACAAGATGGCTGAATCCCAGGAGAAGATCCTTTCCGGCGAGATCACTGTAAAATCCTATTATGATTTTGCCAACGAGGCAGAGTACCAGCAGCTTCTGGATTCCGTGGCTCCATAACTGAAAAAATTGATTTTTGGTCAGCAGGATTGTCCGTTCGATCCTGCTGATCCCATATAGGAGGAAGATGGGTATGGCCAAGGAAATACTTAGAATGGAAGACGTTACCAAAATCTATGACAATGGTTTTGTGGCCAACAAAAACGTCACGTTCTGGCTTCATGAGAGCGAGATCCTGGCTCTTGTGGGAGAAAACGGCGCAGGAAAGACGACGCTGATGAAGGTACTGTTCGGACTGGAAACGCCCCAGACCGGAAAAGTGTATATGGATGGGAAAGAGGTAAAGATCCTCAATACCCTGGACGCCATTGAAAAGGGGATCGGTATGGTCCACCAGCATTTTATGCTGATCCCGTCCCTGACGGTGGCAGAAAATGTGGTTCTGGGCGTGGAACCTATGAAGAACGGCCTTTTTGACTTTAAAAAGGCAGTGGAAATGACGGAAGAGGTGGCGAAAAAATATAACTTTAATATTGATCCAATGGCCAGGGTCAGCGATCTTTCCGTCGGCCAGATGCAGAAGATCGAGATCATGAAGGTGCTCATCAAGGGCGCCAAGATCATCATCATGGACGAGCCCACAGCAGTTTTAACGCCCCAGGAGACAGAGGAGCTGTTTGAGCAGCTGATCCTCTTAAGAAACAGCGGCCATTCCATCATCTTTATTTCCCATAAGCTGGAAGAGGTGAAACGGATCTGTACCCGCGTTACTGTGCTGCGCCACGGCTACTGTCTGGGAAGCTATGACTTAAAGGATATGAGCGAGGCCGATATTTCGAGACTCATGGTGGGCCGCGACGTGGTCTTAAAGATCGAGAAGGAAGACCCCACAGTGGGAAAGACTGTGCTTAAGATCCGGAACCTGGTGAAGAACAGCGCATCCGGAAAGCGGGTGCTGGACGATGTTTCCTTTGATATCCATGAGGGCGAGGTCATCGGCATTGCCGGCGTGGAAGGAAACGGCCAGTCTGCCCTTTCTGACGTGCTGGCCGGGATGGAGAGCTTTTCCTCTGGGACTGTGGAGTTAAACGGCCATGACATCAAGGGAAAGAACGTCCATGAGATCCGCCAGATGGGCCTTGCCTATATCCCCGAGGACCGGATGCAGTATGGCTGTGCCGGAGATATGTCCATCCGGGACAACATCATCGCAGACCGGTATTTTAAAAAGGAATACAGAAACGGCCTGTTCATCAACCATAAGCATATCGACGAGATCGTGGACCAGTACATCAAGGATTTTGAGATCGCCTGCGACGACAAGAGAGAGCCGGTGCGTATGCTTTCCGGCGGAAATATCCAGAAGGTAGTCGTTGCCCGCGAGTTCACATCAGGCTCCAATTTCATCCTGGCCAACCAGCCGACCCGAGGCATCGACGTGGGCGCGGCCGAGATGATCCGAAAGACCATCGTTAAAAAATCCAGGGAAGAGGGAACGGCAACGCTTCTGATCTCTGCAGATCTGAACGAGGTGCTGGAGTGTTCCGACCGGCTTTTAGTCATGAGAAAGGGAAAGGTCGTGGCGGCGTTCAGAAAAGCCAACGAGGTTTCCGAGGAAGAGCTGGGCGAGTACATGCTGGGGCTTAAGACCATGACCCCGGAGGAAATGGAGGGCCTGTTATGAATAAAACAAGCAGAGTAGAATTTACCGTTGAGCTGGTCCGGATCCTGACCGCCATTGCCATCGCCTATGCCGTGGCCCTGGTGACGCTGTTTGCAGTCAGTGACGATCCGATCTATATTATCCAGCAGTTCGTGCTGGGACCGTTCTCATCTGTGAGAAGGGTAGGAAGTATCATTAACCTTGCGATCCCGTTTACCTTCACAGGACTTTGCTTCTGTTTCATGTATGCGGTGAACAAGTTCAATCTGGCCGGTGAGGGCATCTTCATGTTTGCCGGCTGTGTGATCTCCTGGGTTGCCATCAAGCTGGGAGAAAGCGTTCCTGCACCCGTTATGATCGGTCTTTTACTGGTCATCGGTGCGCTGACGGGTGTTGTGGTGTCTGCCCTTCCTGCGTGGCTGGACTCCAAATTCAATGCCAATATCGTTGTTTCATCCTTAATGTTAAACAGTATCCTCATGTTCCTTTCCATCTATATCATGATGTATACCATGAGAGATACCACCATCGGTTCCCTGGGCTCCCTGCCCATCCCGGACAACGCCAAGCTTCCCCAGATCCTTGGCAAGTTCCGGATCCAGGCAGGTCTTGTGATCGCCCTGATCGCCGTGATCCTGGTGGCTGTGCTGTTCTATAAGATGGTATTCGGATACAAGATGAGAGTCGTAGGAAGCAACCCCTGGTTTGCCAAGGCCTGCGGTATCAATATGACGGCAACCATCATCTGCGCCCAGCTTTTCGGCGGCGCGCTGGCCGGCCTGGGCGGTACCTGTGAGATCCTTGGAAACTATGACCGCTATAACTGGGTCGCTACCACCCAGCATGGCTTTGACGGCCTGATGGTGGCGGTCTTAGCCAGAAAGAACCCGCTCCTGGTGCCGGTGGCAGCCTGCCTGCTGGCGTATATCCGTATCGGTGCGGATGTGGTAAACTCCAAGGGAGATATCCCCATCGAGTTCATCACCGTGATCCAGGGTATCGTTATCCTGATGGTGGCGGCAGAGGAATTCATGGGAAGATATAAGAAGAAACTGATCTATAAGGCCGCAGAAGAGGAACTGGCTGCCAAGGAAAAGGCAGAAAAGGAATCGGCCGCCTCAAAGGGAAAGGAGGAGTAATCAATGCTGACACTGGACTGGATCGGTAATTTTGGATACTCTGTTTTAAGGCTGTCAACTCCCCTGATCTTTGCAGGCATGGCAGCAGTTATCAGTAAGAAGGCCGGAATGATGAACATGGCCCTGGAAGGCATGATGCTCTGTGCGGCCCTGGGCGGCGTTGTGTTTGCGGGAATGACCGGAAACGTATGGATCGGCCTTTTGGGCGCTGTGGTCATCGGAGTCCTGGTGGGTGCCGTCATCGCCTTCTCCAGCCTGTCCGGAAAGACGGACCTTTATCTGACGTGTATTGCTGTGAACCTGGCGGCCACAGGAGGTACGGTCTTTGTTATGTACCTGCTGACAGGAGAAAAGGCTACCACCTCCGCAGCCATCAAGGCGTACACACTTCCGACGGTGGTGCTTCCGCTGATCAATAAGATCCCGCTGATCGGCCCCATGCTTTCGGGACATAATGTTCTTACATACCTGGCTTTCATTTCGATCTTTGCCGTTTGGTTCTTCCTTACGAGGACAAGACTGGGCTTACGGCTCCGGGCAGTGGGTGAGAATGCCAGGGCGGCCGCATCCGTCGGCATCAATGTAAAGAGGATCGGATACGTTTCCTTCCTGATCTCCGGCGTGCTCTGCGGCTTCGGCGGCGCGTTCATGTCCATGGGCTGGGTAAGCTTCTTTATGAAGAACATGGTCAATGGACGAGGTTACATCGGACTTTCTGCCTGTAATATCGCAGGCGGCGATCCCCTGGGAGCAGGTATTGCAGCCGTATTCTTCGGACTCAGTGACGCAGCGGCCACCAGCTTAAAGAGCCAGACCAGCTTCCCCACGGAGTTCCTGGAGATGATCCCCTACGCAGCCACCATCATCGCCCTTATGGTATTTGGTATGCTGCGCATGAACCGCCAGAGAAAGATCGAGAAGGGCAGCCAGAAGTAGCATAAGGAGAAAGATTATGGATACAAAACGGAAAGTGATCATTGACTGCGATCCAGGGATCGACGATATGTTCGCCCTGATCCTGTGCATCCGCCATCTGGATGTGCGGGGGATCGTGGCAGTGGGAGGCAACACGGGACTGGAGTATACCCAGAGGAACGCCAGGTTCGCCACAGAGCTGACCGGGCGTCCGGATATCCCGGTGTATGCAGGATACGATATGCCCATGTTGAACCAGCTTGTGCGGGCCACAGAGGTCCACGGAAGCGGCGGCATCGGGGATATTGAGATCCGGGAGCCGGAAAAAAAGCTGGAAAAGGAGCACGGAGCCGATTTCCTGATCCGTACCTTTATGGAAAATGACGATATCTCGCTGATCACCTTAGGGCCGCTGACCAATGTGGCCCAGGCGATCTTAAAGGAGCCGGAATTAAAAAAGCGGATCCCGGAGATCCTCTGTATGGGCGGCTCCGCCACCAGCGGCAACGCTACTCCTGCTGCGGAGTTTAATATCCTGGTGGACCCGGAGGCTGCAAAGATCGTCTTTGAGTCGGGGATCCCCATTAAAATGGCAGGGCTGAACCTGACCCGTCAGAACCATATGGACATGGCAGATGTGGAGCAGTTAAGAGCCATCGGCGGTACGGTGGGAGACTTTGCCGCAGATATCCTGGAGTTTTCTGTGAAAAATTCTGATTTTACCTCCATCTGCGACGCCTGTGCAGTGGCCTGGTGGGTGGATGACCGGGTGATCACAAATAGCATCCGGACCCAGGTGGACGTGGAAACAAAGGGCGAGTTCACAAGGGGCATGACTGTCTGCGACTGGCGTGATTTTATGGGCACAGACCCGGAGCAGGAGATCTCCAGGGAAAAATGCTGGAATAAATACAAGACCTCCGGCAACGTGGAAGTGGCCATGGAATTTGATCAGAAGCGGTTCCGGGAAGTGCTGTTTGATACAGTAAGATCGTATAAAGAAATGAACTAGCTGAGAAACAGGGCCGGGAGCCGGTTTCAGGCCATAAGGCCTGTACGGCCCGGCCTCTTTTTATAAGGAGAATCATATGCGTACAAAGATCAATCATGTGACGGTGGTCACCATGGACGAACAGTTTCATGTTTATGAAAACGGATATGTGGTTCTGGAAGGGAACACGATCCTGGAGACAGGAGAGGGGGAGGGGCCGGCAGACGCGGACGGGACAGTGGACGGAAAAAACGGGATCCTAATGCCGGGGATGATCAATACCCACTGCCATATCCCCATGATCCCCTTCCGGTCCCTGGGAGACGACTGCCCGGACCGGCTGAGGCGGTTTTTATTCCCGCTGGAGCTGGAGGCCATGAACCGGGAGCTGATCAGCCAGAGCACCCGGTACGGCGTCTGCGAGCTTCTGCTTTCCGGCGTTACCTCGGTGCTGGATATGTATTATTTTGAAGATCAGGTGGCGGCAGCCTGTGAAGAAATGGGGATCCGGGCGTATGTGGGACAGACCATTATCGATATGGAGACGTGTGACAGTAAAAATACAGACCAGTCCCTGGCCATGTGCGAGGAGCTGATACGGAAGTGGAAGGGCCATGAACGGATCCGGCCTGTGGTGGCTCCCCATGCTACAAATACAAATCCGCCGGAGGTTTTAAAGGCAGCCTATGAACTGGCGGAACGGTATGATGTTCCTTATACGCTTCATGTGAGCGAGATGGATTATGAGTTGGAAATGTTCCGGGAAAAATACGACCAGACGCCGGCCGAGTTCCTTTACAGATTGGGCGTCCTGGGAGAGAGGACCATCGCAGCCCACTGCATCCATATGACAGACCGGGATGTGGAGATCTTCCGGGAGACCGGGGCAAAGATCTCCCACTGCATCGGTTCTAATACGAAATCGGGGAAGGGAGTGTGTCCGCTCCGGGACCTTAAGGCGGCAGGAGTGGTCGTTGGCGTGGGGACTGACGGACCGTCCTCGGGGAATACCCTGGATCTGTTCCATCAGTTCCGGATGATCCCTGCGTTCCAGCGGACCCGGTATCATGACCGCAGCATTTTCACTGCCAGGGATGTGGTGGCCATGGGGACCATTGAGGGAGCCAGAGTCCTGGGGGCGGAAAAGGAGACTGGCTCCATTGAGCCTGGGAAGCGGGCGGATCTGACTCTGATCGAGACGGAGTCGGTCAACATGTTCCCGGTCTATGATCCCTATTCGGCCATCGTATACTCGGCAGACGCTTCCAATGTGGACAGCGTCTGGGTGGATGGCAGACAACTGGTAAAAGGCCACAGGCTGTGCTTTGCAGACCTTTCCGCAGAACGGAAGGCTCTGGACGGAATGATGAAGGAATTTAAGGAACGGTCTGTAAAGTATGCGGATATCCGGTAGCAGTTTTATCTGCCCCAGGGCCATGCGGCAGCCTAGCGGGCGCTTTTGGGGACTGGGAGCGGCGGAAGGAGCTCCGGCGGAAGGGAAGAGCCCTTGACAGAGACCACGATCCGGGATACCTGGTTGGCATATGCAATGGAATCCCGCAGGGAGAGGCCGTTGGTCAGGCAGCCGATGATGGCTCCCGCGTGTGCATCGCCGGCTCCGATGGTATCCTCCACATGATCGGCGGGAATGGACGGGATCAGATAGCTGGTCCCGTCTTTTTCTATGCAGTAAGCGCCCTTTTCTCCCAGGGTCACGATGACGGTATTTCCAGTGATGGAGTGCAGGTATGCGGCGGCGTCCTCATAGGACGTTTTCTGGCTCATGGCCTCTGCCTCCAGGGCGTTGATGTGGAGGATCGGATGAAGGGCCAGCATCCGCTCTGTTTTCTTCGGATCCATGTTTCCTACCCTGGCCCCGGGGGCGTAGAAAAGCTCCAGGGACGGATGCTCCTCCAGATATTCAATGAGATTGATCCCGGTGGGCTCCTCGATCTCCAGGCCGCAGACGTAGGTGAGGCCGAAATCCTCTGCCGGATACGGCTCCATCCATTCCTTCTGGAAGGTATATTCTACTCCGTGATAGGACATGAAGGTCCTCTCCCCGCTGGCCTCCACCAGGCAGTAGCAGCAGCCGTTTTCCTTTTCCGGCACCCGGACGGCAATGGGGATCCCGGCCTGGGTCATGAGCTTTGCCACATAGTCTCCGTAGGTGCCGCCGCCCACAGGCGTGATAAAGGTGTGCGGGGCGTTTAAGAGCCGTACCATATAGGCGGCATTGAAGGCGCAGCCGCCGATGGCCATGGACTGGGAGGTGGGATGGATGTCCTCCTCGGTCTTTGGAAGATGATGGATATTGATGATGACGTCCACACAGGTGGAACCGATGATCAGAGCTGGTTTCATGGGATAATTCTCCTTTTCTGGCACAATGTCTGTTTCAGCCATATTATAGCATATGCTGTCTGGTTTTACTATGGATTTTGGAAGGGAAAGGGGCAGCGGAGGCTTTAAGAAAAACGTAAATGATCGTAAGCGTATTTTTATAGAAGGAACAGGGACGGGAGCTTATAATGAAAGAAGAAGCAATGCGCCCGTCTGGAGCGCGGCATAAGGATGCCCGGGAGACTGAGGGAACGGACAGGACCTGGGATATACAACATGGAAAGCGGGGGATGGATCATGAGAAAACAGAGGACAGGAAAAATGGCTTTGGGAGCGGGGCTGGCGTTTCTTATGGCTGTGTCTCTGACCGGCTGTGAGATGGACCGTATGGACCAGGAGGCAGCAGAAACGAAGGCTGAAGATCCGGCGGATGAAACGGAAACGGCAGAATCCGGAGATAACAGGACCGGGGAAATACCAGAAGAAACGTCCCGGGGGATCGGGGCCGGGGAGGCGGCAGAGCCGGAGGAGGCCTCTGGGCCGGACCAGGAGCCAGATCAGCTGCTGTTTGTGGAGACCCGGAGGAGCTATGACGGGGAATGGAAGGACCAGAGATGCCTGCTGAGGAGCCGCTGGGATGGGCTGTATGTTCCTGTGGACGGCTGGGATACATTGAAGGACGGCCTGGACCAGTATAATGCGGAGGTTTCCCAGGAGACGGGAGAACGTTTTAAGGAAAATCTTTCCCTGGTTAGGGAGGATCCCCCGGAGCCCGGACAGGAGTATTATATTGAGCGGGAGATACGGGTACAGCGGGCAGACAGCCGGATCGTCAGCTTCTGGGATATGGATTCTTCCTATGTGGGCGGCGCCCACGGAAGCTATTATGCCCATGGAGTAAATTTTGACCCGGCTTCGGGAAAGCGGCTGGCGCTTTCGGATGTGGTCACAGACCTGGAAGCAGTGTACCAGTATGTGAAGGAGGACGTGAAGAGCCAGGACGATGGAAGCCTTTATCCGGAATATGAGGAGACCCTGGAGGCCATGTTCCATAATGGATCCGGAGACGAAGGCCAGCTGGAATGGATCATGGACCGTGACGGGATCACCGTCGTATTTAACCCTTATGTTCTGGGGCCCTGGTCAGAAGGGACCCTTGAGAGCCGGATGACGTTTGCGGACTGCCCGGACCTGCTCCTGGAAACGTACCGGGCCGGGGCGGGAGCAGCAGTGCAGCTTTCAGAGGGAGAACCCTTTTACGCCGACTGGGACCGGGACGGGGAAAAGGAGGAGTATATTTATACGGTACAGGTGGATGAGGAGACGTATACATCATCCATTACCCTGAGCCAGACAGGAGAGGGGGCAGAGACGGAGGCGGCAGGTCCCTGGGAGGCCGGGGACCATGGGAGCCTTACGGACGTATGGCTTCTGGAAGCCGGGGATGGCCGCCCCTTCCTATGGCTCGAATTTTCCAGTGAGAATGATCTGAGGGTTCTGGAGGTGTTTACGCTCCAGAATGAAAACGGGACGCTGGTGCTTTACTATGTGGGCTCTTCGGGAGATTCCATGTATGGGAGCTTCATCGGAGATCCGGGTCATTTTCTCCTGTACGACCGCATCGATCTTCTGGGAACGTATATGGCGTACCGCAGCTTCCACATGGGTGAGGACGGGATGCCGGAGGCAGACGGAACGGTTTACACGATCCCTGGAAATGGAGACCGGGGGCCGGTGCTGCGGGCCTCTGCGGAGATTCCGGTATGGATCGAAGGGAAAGAGGAACGGATCCCGGCGGGAACGGAGCTGGTATTAAGGGCCGCAGAGCTCCCGGATGAAACGGGGGCGGCCAGGGCAGAGGCAGAGCTTCCTGACGGAAGACACTGTGAGCTGCGGATCCAAAAGGACAGGGACCAGTACCGGTTCCGGATCGGCGGCATGGATGAATATGATTGTTTCGAGAGCCTGGGGTATGCAGGATGAGGATGGAGCCGATTGTCCATTGACATTCCCGCCGGTTGCCATTACAATGGAGACAGGTTCAAAAAAATACCCGAACAGGAGGGGGATACCAATGAAATTTTTTATTGATACGGCCAATGTGGATGAGATCCGGAAAGCCAACGATATGGGCGTGATCTGCGGAGTTACGACAAATCCGTCCCTGATCGCAAAAGAGGGAAAGGATTACGTGGAGACCTTAAAGGAGATCGCCTCCATCGTGGACGGTCCCATCAGCGGTGAGGTGAAGGCCACCACCACCGACGCAGAAGGAATGATCGCCGAGGGACGTGAGATCGCCAAGATCCACCCCAATATGGTGGTGAAGATCCCGATGACCGTGGAAGGCTTAAAAGCAACAAAGGTGCTGGCATCTGAGGGGATCCAGGTCAATGTGACGCTGATCTTTTCTGCAAACCAGGCGCTTCTGGCTGCCAGAGCCGGAGCTGCCTTCGTATCGCCGTTCTTAGGCCGTCTGGACGATATTTCCCAGCCGGGCATCGACCTGATCGAGACGGTTTCTGAGATCTTTAACCTTCACAATATCCAGACAGAGATCATTGCCGCCAGCGTGCGCCATACGATGCATGTGACGGAGTGTGCTCTGGCCGGAGCCGATATCGCCACCGTTCCCTATAAGGTGATCGAGCAGATGACCCATCATCCGCTGACTGACCAGGGGATCGAAAAGTTCCGCAAGGACTATGAGGCTGTATTTGGAAAATAAGAAGGACAGATCCGGGAAAAATACAATCGAATAAGAGATGGAGAGGACTGCGGGAGGTTTTTCGCAGCACTCTCCTTTCTTTTGCGTTTTTTTACCGGAGGAGAGACTGAGGGAGGATGTATATGGAGAAGAAGGATCAGAAGAGCAGGATCATGAGGCTGCTCGCACAGATAGTTATCATTATGGCGGGGCTTTCCGTCTATGCCGCAGGCGTGGCGCTGTTCGTGCTGCCCATGGACATGATCGCCGCAGGGACCACAGGACTGGGTCTGGTGGCCCAGCATTACTGGGGGATCCCCCTTTCGATCTTTGTGGCTGGATTTAATATCCTGATGTTTGTAGTGGGCCTGGTGGAGCTGGGAAAGGAATTTGCTCTTTCCACACTGGTGGCTACGTTTTATTATCCTTTTGCACTGGAGCAGGCTACCCGCCTGGTGGGGGATATGGTCTTTACGGATGATCCCATCCTGTGCGCGGTTTTTTCAGGCGTTATGATCGGATTTGCCCTGGGCATCGTGATCCGGGCAGGCGCCTCCACGGGGGGGATGGATATCCCGCCGCTGGTACTGAAAAAGAGGTTCGGGATCCCGGTGTCTGTTACCATGTATGTGATGGATTTCATGGTACTTATCGCCCAGATGACCTTTGGAGACAGGGAGAGGATCCTGTACGGTCTGATCATGGTCATGACGTATACCATTATCCTGGATAAGGTACTGGTCATCGGTGTCCGCCAGACCCAGGCAAAGATCATCAGCGAACGGTATGAGGAGATCAGCACGGCCATACAGGAAAAAATGGACCGGGGGACCACGCTCCTTTATATGGAAGGCGGTCATTCTGGAAAGCAGTCCAGGGCTATCCTGGTGGTGGTATCCGGAAGAGAGCTTCAGAAGCTGAACCGGATCGTCATGGATATCGACGACCAGGCGTTTATGATCGTAAGCCA
>NZ_JAXXBR010000014.1:0-4416 GCF_037242085.1 Alitiscatomonas sp.
CCAGACGTCCAAACAGATCATGGGCAAATGCTGCCGGCATATGGAACACCCCTTTCTTAGATCTATTCTGAAAGGGGCCGCTGCAAAAGGAAAGCCCAGAAACCACTCTTTTGCAACAGCCCCGTTTACTTCCTTATTTAATTACTTTCATTCCACCCATATACGGCTGAAGGGCTTCCGGGATCCTTACAGAGCCGTCGGCCTGCAGGTTATTCTCCAGAAATGCGATGAGCATTCTCGGCGGAGCCACCACAGTGTTGTTGAGGGTATGGGCAAAGTATTTCTTTCCGTCTGCGCCGTTGACACGGATCCGCAGTCTTCTGGCCTGGGCGTCTCCTAAGTTGGAGCAGCTTCCCACCTCAAAATACTTCTTCTGTCTCGGAGACCATGCCTCCACGTCCACAGATTTCACCTTTAAGTCTGCCAGGTCGCCGGAGCAGCACTCTAAGGTACGCACCGGAATATCCAGGGAACGGAACAGGTCCACGGTATTCTGCCACAGAACATCGAACCATTTCCTGGACTCATCGGGATGGCATACCACGATCATTTCCTGCTTTTCAAACTGATGGATCCGGTAAACGCCTCTCTCCTCGATGCCATGGGCTCCCTTTTCTTTACGGAAGCAGGGAGAATAGCTGGTGAGGGTCTTGGGGAGCTCCTCCTCGGGAATGATGGTGTCGATGAATTTTCCGATCATGGAGTGCTCGCTGGTACCGATCAGATACAGGTCCTCGCCCTCGATCTTATACATCATGGCGTCCATTTCAGCAAAGCTCATAACGCCGGTGACCACGTCGCTGCGGATCATGAACGGCGGTACGCAGTAGGTGAAGCCCCGGCCGATCATAAAGTCCCTGGCATAGGAGATCACTGCGGAGTGAAGCCTTGCGATGTCTCCCATTAAATAGTAGAAGCCGTTTCCAGCCACTCTTCTTGCGGAATCCAGATCGATGCCGTTAAATTTCTCCATGATCTCCGTATGGTACGGGATCTCAAAATCCGGGACCACCGGCTCTCCGTATTTCTGGACCTCCACATTCTCGGAATCGTCTTTTCCAATGGGAACGCTGGGATCGATGATATTGGGAATGGTCATCATGATCTTTTTGATCCTGGCTTCCAGATCCTTCTCCTTCTCCTCCAGCTCTGCCAGATGATCAGAGGCTTCTGTCACCTGCTTCTTCACTTCCTCGGCCTCTTCCTTCTTTCCCTGGCCCATCAGAGCTCCGATCTGCTTGGAGATCTTGTTTCTGCTGGCTCTCAGGTCATCGGCCTCTTTCTTTACTTTTCTGTTTTCTTCGTCCAGGGCGATCACTTCGTCCACCAGTGGCAGCTTGGAATCCTGGAATTTATTCCGGATATTCTGTTTAACGATCTCCGGGTTTTCTCTGACGAATCTCAAATCTAACATACTGACTGTCTCCTTCTGCTGATTTATCTCCCGCATCCGAACATGGACGCAATTTTACGCTTATGTCCAAATATACCACAAATTATTGCGAAAAGGAAGGGGCATTCTATTTTTTCACCAGTTTCCCCAGAATTTCCTCAAAGCAGACTCCGTTGGCATGGGGGATATCCAGCTCGTCCGAAATATGGATGCAGTCCTTTACAAACCTGGCCGCCTGCTCCACCGCTTCCTTTAAGGAGGCCCCCCTTAACAGCGCCCCGGCTGCTACCGACGCGAACACGTCTCCGGTTCCCGGTCTCTGGCCGCCGGCGCATTTCACCTTCACAAAGGAGGGCGCGTCCATGCCCCGGTCCAGGACCACGTTGGTATAAAAATTTCCCTCCCGGACTCCGGTGATGACCACGGATCTGGCTCCCATGAGCCGCAGCATCATGGCCATGTTAAGGAGCTCCTTTCTGGTCCAGCCCTTGTCCTTATAGGGCGTTCCCGTAAGGATACAGGCCTCCGTCACATTGGGGGTCGCCACGTCTGCCCGGCTCACCAGGAGCTTCATCTCCTCGCACATTTCCTCCGTATAGGTGGCATAAAGACGGCCATGGTCCCCCATGACCGGGTCCACTAGCACCAGCGTATCATCTCCGCTTAAGCGCTCCACCATGTCGATGACCATGGCGATCTGCTTTTCAGAGCCTAAAAACCCCGTGGCGATGCCGTCAAAGGACAGGCCCAGCTGCACCCATTTATCTGCATAGTCCTGCATTTTTTCCGTATAATCGTCAAAAAAATAAACGGGAAATTCTGTGTGGCTGGACAGGATGGCCGTGGGCACAGGACAGGCCTGATGGCCCATGGCCGATAAAATGGGAAGAGCCACTGTAAGAGAACAGCGGCCATATCCGGACAGATCATTGATCACTGCGATCTTTTTCTGTTTGTGTGTAAATGTTTCCATGATTGCGTTTTCCTTCTTTTTTCCCCATGATACTCCCGAAGTGGATCGTTCTGAATATCCAGTTTGGGGTTTTTAAACCAGTCCAGTCTCCCTGTCCCTGGACTCCACGCATAAAAGGAGTCCGGACCGGAAGGTCAGCACCGCCTTTTCCTCCAGTACCTCGTTGCTGATACAGAGACTTGGATTTTCCAGGATGGAGATATCCTTTTCCTTTAAGGGATATTTAAACCCCGTAAGTGTGATCCCCTTTACGGTCTCCGTCACCGGAAGGAAAGAGACATACCTTCCGTAAAGATCCTCCCTTTCAAATACCACCTGGGGATCCAGCTCTGCATCCGCCAGGAAGATCTTATTAAAGGCATCGTAAATGGTCACCCGGAGGCCCTTTTTCCTCCCCTGGGCCAGGAGCTGGATGTTGGACAGCTCATGATCCAGGCGGCCTCCCGTAGCTCCCAGCATATCCACAAGGACACAGCCGGCCTCCAGGGCGTCCCGGAAGGCCAGCTCCGTATCCGTCTCATCCTTTTCCGGCTGATGGACGTCTGCCCTTACACCAGAGCGTTCCTGGTATTCCAGGAGGCGCTCCCTTCCCAGGGTATCAAAATCCCCCACCAGAAGATCCGGACAAAGGCCCAGGGCCTCGCAGGCAGCCAGGCCCGCGTCCACGGCGATCACAAGATCATAGGTGCGCCCCAAAAGGAACCGTCTTCCAAAGGACAGGTCCAGGGGGCCGCCGGTGACCATAAGACAGCGCTTCATCTGCTTCACCGTCCCTGGTACTGGGAAAAGATCTCCAGAAATTCCCGGGTATTGGCCGCCGCGTCGTTTTTAAACACAGCAGAACCGGCCACGATCACGTTGGCTCCCGCATCCAGAACGTCCCGCACGTTGGCGGCGGAGATCCCTCCATCCACCTGGATATCCGTGGAAAGCCCGGCTTCGTTGAGCATGGACCGGAGCTTCCTTATTTTTTCCAGGGTATAGGGGATGAACTTCTGGCCCCCGAAGCCCGGGTTCACCGACATGATAAGGAACATATCGGCTTCCTTTAAAACGCAGGAGAGGGTCTCCACCGGTGTCGCCGGGTTCAGAGCCACAGCCGCCTTGCAGCCGCACTCCCGGATCTGGTTCAGAGTCCGGTCCAGATGGCGGCAGGCCTCCTGGTGGACGCAGATCAGATCGGCTCCGGCCTTTTTTATATCAGCCACGTACCGGCCCGGCTCCTCCACCATCATATGAACATCGAACACCTTGTCTGTCACTGGCCGCAACTTCTGGATCACCGGCATTCCAAAGGAAATGCTGGGCACAAAAGCCCCGTCCATGACATCCAGATGGATATACTCCGCTCCCGCATCAGCTACGGTCCTTACTTCCTCTCCCAGCCTGGAAAAATCGGCTGCCAGTATGGATGGCGCTAAGATATACATATTAATATCTCCTTTTATTCTTTAGTTCTTCATAGATCAGCCGGTAATTTTCATACCGGGAGACGGCCAGCTTTCCTTCCTTTACGGCCTCCTTGACGCCGCATTCCCGTTCGCCCACATGGACGCAGCCCAGGAACCGGCAGTCCGGCACAAAATCCTCAAATTCAGGAAAATATCCCGAAAGCTCCTCTGGCTTCAGGGACTCCACATAAATGGAGCTGAAACCGGGAGTATCCATGACGAAGGTTTCCGGCTCCACAAAAAACAGCTCTGAATGCCTGGTGGTATGACGGCCCCGGCGGATCTTTTCGCTGATGGCCCCGGTCTCCATGGCAGCCTCCGGCTGGATCTGGTTAGTCAGGGAGGATTTCCCCACTCCCGACGGTCCCGCCAGGGCTGTGGTCTTTCCCTTAAGGAGCTCCCGGACCATGCTCACGCTCTCTTTATCGTTGGCGCTGGTGAAATAGACTGAGTAACCGGCGGCCTCAAAGATCTGCCTGAGCTCCCGCTCCCTTTCACCAGTTCCCAGGTCCATCTTATTAAAGCAGATGACCGCAGGCACTCCCTGCATTTCCATGGTCACCAGGAACCGGTCCAGGAGATTTAAATTTGGCTCCGGA
>NZ_JAXXBR010000025.1:0-4318 GCF_037242085.1 Alitiscatomonas sp.
TCAAAAACAAAGAGAAACAAAAATCCTTAAAAAAGATTTCAAAACTCTTTGGAGAAGGAAATCCAAAAAAGATTCCTATCTCGAAATGAACGTCCAAATCTAAGCAAAGGAGGTACGGACCACCGAAGACTTAAATCTCGTTTAGCTTTTATAAAAAAATAAAAGTCTAAACATAGGAAAACCACAAAACCGGAACAAACGGATCATAAAAGGTTATCTGATATTACTTAAAGATATGACGAGAAAGTATCAATAAGAAAAATACAATAATCGATATGAAAAAGAAAAAATGACAGAAGAAAAAAATTCGAAAAACCGGTGGAGTGAAGGAAGAAAATTTAATATAGATAAAAAACTCGAAAGTGAGGATCGTCCAATGGACAACGAAATGTAGAGTGG
Source organism: Alitiscatomonas sp. (assembly GCF_037242085.1). Lineage (NCBI taxonomy): Bacteria > Bacillati > Bacillota > Clostridia > Lachnospirales > Lachnospiraceae > Alitiscatomonas > Alitiscatomonas sp. The sequence continues at coordinate 400 of NZ_JAXXBR010000025.1, forward strand.
GTATCGGGAGAATCAGTAAGTGACTTTTTCGGTACCCACTAAATTTTTGCATGTCAGATCCCGCTCAGATCAAAGGGCGGGGTGTATTCTTCTTTTGCACTGCTTTTTTCCTGCATATATCCGTCTGTAAGCCCAAGTTCGATGGCAGTATCCACGACCTTCTGATATTCATAGGTGGTGATCCGGCGGCGGATCTCCGGATACTGGCTGCTTTTATAAAACGGCGTATACTGGCTCAGTATACTTAAAAGGAACTGTCCTGGAGGCAGCTCTTCCTTTATCCAGTGAAGGAGCCGGATGGAGTCCTCCTTTGCTCCGGGAAGGACCATGTGGCGGATCACTACGCCTTTTTTTAAAAGTCCCGGGTTTTCCGGGTCCCAGGCCAGCCCGCCGGATACGCGGATCATTTCCTTTATGGCTTTGGAGGCCATGGAGAAATAGTTTTGGGCTGCCGAGTATTTTTCAGACAGGCTGCTGTCATAATATTTAAGATCCGGAAGCCAGATGTCGATGCAATCGGAAAACTCCCGGATGGTTTCAGTCCGCTCATAGCCGCCGCTGTTATAGACCACGGGGATGTGAAGCTCTGGCCGCGCCAGCTCCAGGGCCTGGCGGATGGATGGGAGATACTGGGTGGCCGTCACCAGGTTGATGTTGTGGGCGCCCTTTTCCTGGAGCTCCAGGAAGATTTCAGCGAGCCGGGCTGTGGAAATTTCTTTTCCGAAATTTTCATGGCTCAGAGGATAGTTCTGGCAGAAAACGCATTTTAGGGTACAGCCGGAAAAGAATACGGTCCCGCTGCCGGCTGTGCCGCTGATGCACGGCTCCTCCCACTGGTGAAGGGCTGCCCGGGCGGCTTTGATCTGGTGGGAAGCGCCGCAGAAGCCAGGGGCCTTGGTCCGGTCGGCCCCGCACATCCTGGGGCACAGGGTACAGGATTCATAATTCATGGACATGGGGATGTCACCTCATTTTATGTAGATTCTGCCAGATCCGGGAGGCTGCCTGGGGCAGCTTTTCTGGTCTGGCAGTGGGCCGGGGATGCAGGCCAGGGGCCGTCTCCGGTTTCTGGTCGGGCAGTGGGATAGTTATTCCTCCGGGTCACTCACATGCTCCGGAAGGAACTGATACAGATCGTTATAGTGCTCCACCTCTGCAAAGGACTGGGGCAGGGACGGGATCAGTCCGGTGCAGTCCATGGCGGAGCAGGACTGGATATCCACGTCGTATTCGTCTTTGTTTTCCACCTTTTTTCCAGGCTTCTGGTCCATGTGTATCACCTCCGCAGCTTATTGTTCCGCGGATCCTGGCGGTTTATGCATGGAGGCTGTCCCGGATCACTGCCCATTCCCGGATCAGCCGGTCTAAGGACCAGGCGGCGTTGGCCGGGCTGGTGGAGGGAAGGCGGACGGCTGCCCGGCCGGTCCGGGGCTCCTGGTATTTTTTATAATATTGGAAGGAAGCGCCTCCGTTGCAGAAGATCCGGGAGATATCTGCGGCTGAAAGGATCCCGGAAAGGTCGTTGGGGACCACATTTTTTATGGTGCTGTCGCTGGAGCCTTCGATGGTACAGGAGGCGATCACGTCCCAGAGAGCGATGCGGTGCTTTAACAGGAATATTTTCTTTTCCTCAATGGAGCCGGGCACCGGTTCCTCAAGGACTCCGGCCAGTACCTTCCAGAAACGGTTCTGGGGATGATGATAAAAAAACAGGCCCTCCCGGGATTTGACCGATGGAAAAGAGCCCAGGATCAGGATCCTGGAGGAAGCGTCAAAAAGGGGAGGAATGGGGTGGGTCACAGTTTCCATGGAACAGGCCTCCGTATGAGATGGCGGTTTTTATGTGTCTTTGTAGAGTATGGCAAAAATAAAGGATTTTGTCAAAGAAAAGTTTAAATTTATCTTTTTTTTATTGCTATCTGGGGAAACTCAACTTATAATGGTCTAAGTATCGGGGTGCCATGTCCGAAGGATATAGTTATAGAAAAAGTGGAGAAAGACAGAATGGATAACAACAATCAGAACAGAAATAATGGAAAGAGGCCGGGAGGCCCGGGGATCTGGGTCATGGTGATCGTCCTGTGCATCACGCTGGCGGTGGTCAGCATGATGAACTCTGCCCTGAAAAAGAGCCAGAGCCAGGAGGTCAGCTATGACGAGTTTGTCCGGATGATCGAGGACGGAGAGGTGGAGGCGGTCCGGGAGTCGGGCAGCCGGCTGGTGATCGTGCCAAAGAGCAGCTCCACCCAGTATTCCAGGCTGATCCAGTATTATACGGTCCGGGTCCAGGATCTGAAACTGACGGACCGGCTTCTGGAAAGCGGTGTGCGCTTCGAGGGAGAGGACACCAGCGCCAGCTCCAGCATCATCAATTTCATCGTTGGGTGGGTGCTGCCGTCGGTGCTGATGATCGGACTGCTGTATATGATGTTCAGCCGTATGGGCGGCGGAGGCGGCATCATGGGCGTTGGAAAGAGCAACGCCAAGGTTTACGTCCAGAAGGAGACCGGCGTGACCTTTGCCGACGTGGCCGGTGAAGACGAGGCCAAGGAGTCTCTGGTGGAGATCGTGGATTTCCTCCATAATCCCCAGAAATACACAAAGATCGGCGCCAAGCTCCCCAAGGGAGCCCTTTTGGTGGGCCCTCCGGGAACGGGTAAGACGCTGCTTGCCAAGGCGGTGGCCGGAGAAGCCCAGGTGCCGTTTTATTCCCTGTCCGGTTCGGACTTTGTGGAAATGTTCGTGGGCGTGGGAGCGTCCCGTGTCCGGGACCTGTTCAAGCAGGCCCAGCAGTCGGCTCCCTGTATCATCTTTATTGACGAGATCGACGCCATCGGACGGAGCCGTGATTCCAGGTTTGGCGGAAACGACGAGAGAGAGCAGACCTTAAACCAGCTCCTTTCTGAAATGGACGGCTTTGATTCCTCCAAGGGCCTTCTGGTGATGGCGGCTACCAACCGGCCGGAGATTCTGGACCCGGCACTCTTAAGACCGGGACGGTTTGACCGCCGTGTCATTGTGGATAAGCCGGATCTGAAGGGCCGTGTGAATATCTTAAAGGTCCATTCTAAGGACGTGCGGCTGGATGAGACCGTGGACTTTGAAGAAATCGCCCTGGCCACCTCCGGAGCCGTGGGCGCGGATCTGGCCAATATGATGAACGAGGCGGCCATCAACGCCGTTAAGCACGGGCGCCAGGCCGTATGCCAGAAGGATCTTTTTGAGGCGGTGGAGCTGGTGCTTGTGGGTAAGGAAAAGAAGGACCGGATCTTAAGTAAGGAAGAAAGACGGATCGTATCCTACCATGAGGTGGGCCACGCTCTGGTGACGGCTCTCCAGAAGGATGCGGAGCCGGTGCAGAAGATCACCATCGTGCCCAGGACCATGGGCGCACTGGGCTATGTGATGCAGGTGCCGGAGGAAGAGAAATTCTTAAATACGAAAAAAGAGCTGGAGGCCATGCTGGTGGTATCCCTGGCCGGCCGGGCAGCGGAGGAGATCGTGTTCGATACGGTGACCACGGGAGCTGCCAATGATATCGAGCAGGCCACCAGGATCGCCAGGGCCATGGTGACCCAGTACGGAATGTCGGAGAAATTTGGACTCATGGGCCTTGCCACCCAGGAAAACCAGTATCTGACGGGCCGTACCGTATTGAACTGCGGCGACGCCACGGCGGCGGAGATCGACGTGGAAGTGATGCGGATGTTAAAGGGCGCATACGCGGAGGCGAAACGGCTCCTTTCGGAAAACCGGGACGCTTTGGATAAGATCGCGGATTTCCTGATCGAAAAGGAGACCATCACTGGTAAGGAATTCATGAAGATTTTCCGCCAGGTGAAGGGGATCCCGGAACCGGAGGAGGAGATCCGGCCCGAGAAAAAACGCATGGGAGGCGCTCCTGTGGATCCGGCGGCCA
>NZ_JAXXBR010000099.1:0-37302 GCF_037242085.1 Alitiscatomonas sp.
CAGCGCATCGCCATTCTGGATATGGCTTCCCTGGATATTCTGGATGCCCTGGGCGTGGGGGACCGGGTCGTTGGCACTGCTGATACCAGCCTGGAGTATCTCCAGAATTACATCAATGACGACATTTCCAGCCTGGGAACCATCAAAGAGGCGGATCTGGAGGCGGTCATGGCCTGCGAGCCGGATGTTATCTTCATCGGAGGCCGCCTGGCTTCCAGCTATGACGCTCTCAGCGAGATCGCTCCCGTGGTCTATCTGGCCACGGACACTGAACTTGGCGTAGTGGAAAGCGTCCGACGGAATGCCATGACCATCGCATCCATGTTTGGGCTTGAGGATAAAGTAGATGAATTAATGGCTGGCTTCAATTCCCGCATTGCTGCCCTGGCTGAATTTTCTGCCGGAAAGACTGCGATCATAGGGCTTGTCACCAGCGGCAGCTTCAACGTGCTGGGCAACGATGGACGCTGCTCCATGATCGGACGGGAGATCGGCTTTGAAAATATCGGCGCGGCCGCCGATATTGATACCTCCACCCACGGCAATGAGGCTTCCTTTGAATTCATTGTGGAGAAGGATCCTGACTACATCTTCGTCATGGATCGCGACGCAGCCATCGGCACCGATGGGGCACAGCTGGCCCAGGAGATCATGGAGAACGAGCTTGTGATGGGTACGGACGCCTATAAGAATGGTCATCTCGTCTATCTGGCCCACCCGGCTGTGTGGTACACCGCCGAGGGAGGCATCACCGCTCTGGATCTTATGCTGAAGGATCTGGAGAGCAGTCTGCTGGGTTAAGGCAGTTTCCATATAGCAGCAGTGTATACAAACACGCACCGGTTACAGAGCCCATAGGTATGCTGTGCCCGGTGCGTGCTGCGTTGTGCGCCTGGTCTTGCACATTTCTAAAGGGTGCAGGTCCAAAATCCGCCCGGCAGCGGGAAGGATATAGGGGGAGGCAAGGGGGTTCATCGTGAGGTGGAATCTGAAGGCAGTTGGATGTGGGGAATCTACCAGCCCATGGGCAAGCCTCTGGTCTGATGAACAGAAATGTGGGCAGGGAATAAGAGAACGGATGTTCGATGACTCTGTACTTTTGGAATTATTTATGGTACAATGTCTGCAAAACAGACATTGTACCATTGCGCATCTGGTTTCTGTGTTTAACATGGTTTGTCCCTGTTTCGGCCATATCGAATTACATGGGTACGGCAGGCTCAAAAAAACAAATTCTGTTTTAAATCCTGGAGGTGGTTCTTATGCAAAATGAACAAAAAGTTTTTGAATTACATTCCGAATACGCCCCCACCGGCGACCAGCCCCAGGCCATTGAGGCGCTGGTCAAAGGATTTCAGGAAGGCAATCAATTCCAGACCTTATTAGGAGTTACAGGGTCCGGCAAGACCTTTACCATGGCCAATGTGATCCAGCAGCTAAATAAGCCGACGCTGGTGATCGCGCACAATAAGACCTTAGCAGCACAGCTCTATGGTGAGTTTAAAGAGTTTTTTCCAAATAATGCAGTGGAATATTTTGTCTCCTACTATGATTATTACCAGCCGGAGGCATATGTCCCTTCCACTGACACATATATTGAAAAAGACTCGGCCATTAATGACGAGATCGATAAGCTGCGCCACTCGGCCACAGCGGCGCTTTCAGAGAGAAATGATGTGATCATTGTGGCCTCTGTATCCTGTATCTATGGACTGGGAAGCCCCATCGACTATAAGGAGATGGTGATCTCCCTGCGTCCTGGGATGGAGAAGGACCGGGACGAGGTGATCCATAAGCTGATCGACATCCAGTACACAAGAAATGAGATGGATTTCCGGCGGGGATCCTTCCGGGTCAGAGGAGATGTCCTGGAGGTGTTCCCTGCGTACTCCGGCAGCGAGGCCTACCGGATCGAGTTTTTCGGCGATGAGGTGGACCGGATCTCAGAGATCGACGCGCTGACCGGGGAGGTGAAGGCTCAGCTGGGCCATGTGGCGATCTTCCCGGCCTCCCACTATGTGGTGCCCAAGGAAAAAATGATGGCTGCGACAGAAAATATCCTGGCGGAGATGAAGGAACAGGTGACATTCTTTAAGAGCGAGGATAAGCTTTTGGAGGCCCAGAGGATCGCAGAAAGGACCAATTTTGACGTGGAGATGATGCGGGAGACGGGATTCTGTTCCGGGATCGAGAACTATTCCCGCCACCTGACCTTTGGAAAGCCGGGGGAGCCGCCCTGCACGCTTCTGGACTACTTCCCGGAGGATTTCCTTATTATCGTTGACGAGTCCCATATTACGCTTCCCCAGGTGAGAGGGATGTATTTTGGCGACCGGTCCAGGAAGAAGACTCTGGTGGATTATGGGTTCCGTCTGCCGTCGGCGCTGGATAACCGTCCCTTAAATTTTGAGGAATTTGAAAGCCACATCAGCCAGATGATGTTTGTATCCGCCACGCCATCCGTATATGAGGCAGAGCATGAGCTGCTTAGGACAGAGCAGATCATCCGTCCCACCGGCCTTCTGGATCCGGAGATCAGCGTCCGTCCGGTGGAGGGCCAGATCGACGATCTCATCGGAGAGATCAACAAGGAGGTGGAAAGCCACAATAAGGTCCTGATCACAACGCTGACAAAGCGCATGGCTGAGGATCTGACGGATTATATCCGGGAGGCCGGGATCCGGGTCAAATATCTCCACTCAGATATTGATACCCTGGAGCGGGCGGAGATCATCCGCGATATGCGCCTGGATGTGTTCGACGTACTGGTGGGCATCAATCTTCTCAGAGAGGGGCTGGATATCCCGGAGATCACTCTGGTGGCGATCCTGGACGCCGATAAGGAGGGCTTCCTCCGGTCTGAGACCTCTCTGATCCAGACTATCGGCCGCGCTGCCAGAAATGCAGAGGGGCATGTGATCATGTATGCCGATTCCATCACCGATTCCATGAAAGCTGCCATCGATGAGACCAACCGCCGCCGGGAGATCCAGCAAAAGTATAATGAAGACCACGGCATTACACCCCAGACCATTAAAAAGGCCGTCCGTGACCTGATCTCCATTTCCAAAGCGGCAGCAGCAGGAGACGGGGAATTAAAAAAGGATCCGGAATCCATGGATGCAAAGGAGCTGGATAAGCTGGCAAAGGAACTGGCAAAGAAGATGCGCCAGGCAGCGGCCGAGCTGAACTTTGAGGAGGCGGCCAGACTGCGAGACCGTATGAAGGAGGTAAAGCAGATGCTCCTGGAACTGGAGGGCTGAGACGGAAACGGTCAGAAGGATGTAAGTTTATATTGACAACCAATCCCGGTAAGGCTACAATATCTGCGGAATCGAAGCAGATCCGGGAAGAACAGGATGGGAACCATGAGACTGTGTGACTGTGCTGCCGGAAAGCTATATATGATCCGGACGGTTACGGCAGAGGAAACGATCGTCCGGCGGCTGGAGGCCCTGGGACTCGTCGAGGGAACAAAGGTCCATATTCTGATGAAAAAACAGGACGGCTCTCTGATCGCCGCATTCCAAGGGACACGTCTGGCGCTGGGAAAAAAGATCGCTGGAGCCATTGAAGCGGAGGACTGTGAAGAACATGGGCGCTGAGAGTGTGACGGTCTGCTTTACAGGAAATCCCAACTGTGGAAAGACCACGCTTTTTAATGCGTATACTGGCGCAGGGAAAAAAACAGCCAACTGGCCTGGCGTTACTGTGGCGCTGTCGGAGGGGAGCCTGATGCACCGGGGCCGTCTGGTGCACCTGGTGGACACACCGGGAATTTACAGCCTGGATCCATATACTATGGAAGAAACAGTGACCAGACAGTGCATAAGGGACCAGAAGGCGGATGTGATCATCCATGTGGCAGATGCACTTTTGCTGGAAAGGAGCCTGTTTCTGACCATGCAGCTATTGGCAGAGGGAAGGCCGATGGTCCTGGCTCTCAATATGATGGATCTGGTCCGGGAACGGGGGATGGACATTGATACAGAAGGACTGTCCAGACTCCTGGGAGGGATCCCGGTGATCCCGGTATCAGCCAGAAGGAGGACTGGGCTGGAGGAGCTGATGGATGTCGCCGTGGAAGCGGCCAGAGCCCGCCGGATGGCAGACGGCAGCAGCTGTTTTGTATCGGGAGCCCGTTATTCTGTATACAGAAGCCATTCTGCGCACAGCGACGGGCCTGCATATGGCGATGGCCCTTCTGGATCCGGAGGCTCCTGGCATGGCCCGGTGTCTGCCAGGGAACTCCATGACCGGGCCCGGCAGCTTGCCGCTGCCTGTATCCGGTACAGAGGCAGTCCCGCACAGAATAAAAGGAACACGGATCCCAGCGTTGGGAGAGTATTGGATTCCTTCACTGACCGGGCGGACCGGCTCCTGGCCCATCCAGTATGGGGGATCCCTATATTTTTTGGGATCCTGGCCCTGGTATTTTTTCTGACATTTTCTGCCGGAGGCTTTTTGAGAGGATATTTTGAGCGGGGCCTGGCCATGCTTTCAGCGTATATCCTGGAGCTCCTGGGCCGGTGCCGGGTCTCCGGCTGGATCATTTCCCTGGTATCCGATGGGATCCTGGCCGGAGTGGGAGGAGTCCTGGGCTTTCTGCCAAACATTGCCATCTTGTTCCTGGCCCTGGCCTTCTTAGAGGACAGCGGCTATATGGCCAGGATCGCCTGGGTCATGAACGGGACTATGGCCTCGGCGGGACTTTCGGGAAAAGCCGTTCTCCCGGTGCTCCTGGGATTTGGCTGTACGGTCCCGGCAGTCCTGGCATCCCGGATCCTGGAGAATGAAAAGGACCGGAGGCGGACGATCCTTATGACGCCGTTCATGTCCTGTTCAGCCAGGCTTCCGGTCTATGTGCTGTTTGCGGGAATGTTCTTTCCGGAAGCATCAGCGGCGGTGATCGGAGGCTTATACGTTCTGGGCGTCCTGGCGGCCCTGGGGACGGCCTGGGCAGCCTGGAAGGCAGGACGGGAGGAGCCGTATGAGGATATTCTGCTGATGGAGCTGCCGGAATACCGGTGGCCGGATCTGGGAACTGTGGTCTCCTGTGCCTGGGAACGGGTCAGGGACTATCTGGAAAAAGCCGGGACCACGATCTTTCTGGCCTCCCTGGTCCTGTGGTTTTTCCTTCATCTGGGGCCACAGGGAGCTGCGTGGGATGTATCAGAAAGCTTCGCGGCAGTCCTGGGACGGGGCCTGGCTCCGGTCCTTGTCCCGGCCGGCCTGGGAGCCTGGCAGACAGCAGTGGCGCTGCTTACCGGACTTTCGGCAAAAGAGGTGGTGGTATCCAGCTTCTTTATTCTTTACGGAGCCGGGAACAGAGGTGCTGGAGGAGGCCATGAGGCTCTTGCAGCCAGTCTTGCAGCCGGCGGCTTTACCGGAGCCAGCGCCCTGGCACTTCTGGTATTCTGTCTCCTTTACACACCCTGTGCGGCGGCCATGGGGGCCATAAAGCAGGAGACAGGATCCCTCCGCTGGACTGTGGGACTGGCGGTTTATCAGCTTTTTCTGGCCTGGATATGCGCCGTGCTCGTATACCAGGCAGCCAGCCGGATCCCGGGGCTGGGATGACGGAAAGAATTCTGGTCTGTATGGAAGCAGGCGGGAGTGAAATAGACAAAGAGAGGAAAACAGAATGGATGAGAAACTTCTTCTGAAGGCCGTTGTTCTGGCCGGAGAGATCATGCTGTCCAGCGGCGCAGAGGTATCCCGTGTGGAAAATACCATGCAGTTCATGCTGCGGCGGTCCAACTGTGAGGTCACGGAGGCCGTGGTCCTGGCCACAGGACTTTTTGTGACTATGGCTGACCCGGGCGGAGAGCCGATGACCTTTTCCAAGCGGATCCCTGCCAGAAGCACAAACATCAACCGGATCTGCCGGGTCAATGAGGTCTCCAGGCAGTTCTGCCATATGGAGCTGACGGTGGAGGAGGCCTACGAGGAGCTGAAAAGGATCCAGAAGGAGATCCTTTATAAGCCATGGATGAAGCTTGCCGGGATCATCGGTATATCTGTCAGCTTTATCTTTATTTACGGCGGGAACTTCCTGGATCTTTCCACTTCGGTCCTGGTGGGGATCTGTATGGCGGCGGCGGACCGGTTCACAAAGATCCTCCGGCTCAATGATTTCAGTACCACGGCCTTCTGCGGGTTTGTGGTGGCCTTTTCTGCTATGCTCATCCAGGAACTCTGTCCTTTTAAGGTCAGCGGCGATGTGATGATCATGAGTGCCATCATGTATCTGGTGCCCGGGATCCCCTTTACCACTGCGGCCCGGGATACCATTAACGGAGACTATGCCGCCGGATCTGCCAGGATGCTGGAATGTATCGTTGTGGCCCTGGCCGTGGCTGTGGGCGTGGGCTTTGGAATGGTCTGCTTCCGGACATTATGGGGAGGAACGCTATGATGATACTTCAGATACTCAGCGCTTTCAGCGCTGTGCTGGTATTTACCATGATCCTGGAGATACCGAAAAAATATATGCTTTATGCGTCCGCCTCGGGTGCGGTGGGCTGGTGGGCCTACCTGATGGTCCAGAACAGCGGCCATTCGTCTATGCTGGCAGCGTTTTTATCTACTCTGGTGGTGGCCTTTTTAAGTCATATCCTGGCCAGGGTCAAAAAGGCCCCGGTGACAGTGTTTCTGATCACAGGAACGCTTCCGGCAGTGCCGGGAGCCGCCATATACCGGAGCGTTTATTATTTCCTCCAGAACGACTCGGCGCTGGCTACAAAAAATCTTCTGGAGACCATCCAGATCGCCGGAGCCATTGCCATGGGGATCTTTACCATGGACTCTCTGTTCCGGCTGGTTCTGGCCTATGACAGGAAAAAAGCGGAGAAGGGATGATGGTCCCTGTTTCCCGGCTGAAGATATAGATGCGGTCCGAGAGCACGTCCTCCTCAGAGACGTCCTCCCGGTTGATCTCCTGGACCGTCCGGCACAGGAACGCATGATCGAACATAAGATGATCTGGAAATAAAAGGACTTCGTGGATACTGGAAGGCAGGATGATCACATCCGTCTCTTCCTGGTCTGCGAAGTCTTTTATTATATCCCTGTAAAGCATACAGGAGGCTCCGTAGATCCCGCGGCGGTTGGTGAGCACATGGAGTGCCGGCCCGTCTGCTGAGATCTCCACCGCAGGCTCAGCCGCTTCCAGCCCCTTCGCAGCTGCCATAGGCTCAGTGTCTCTTAGGATCTCCGATGCAGCCACATGTTCTGCCGTCTCCAGCCTCTCTGCAGCTGCCATAGGCTCAGTGCCTCTTAGGATTTCCGCTGCAGCCGCGGATCCTGTCGTTTCCAGATCCCTTTCCGTCTCCGCCAGGTCCGGGAACGGGGTATCTACGTAAACGGACGGCAGAAGGAGCTCCGTCAGAGGCGTTAGGACAGGGGGAAAGAGAATGGGGGTATTTTCCTCTGCCAGGGAGCGCAGGGTATCTGCATCCATGTCCCAGGCGGAAAGGAGCGGCCAGTGGACCAGGGCGGACACCAGATCGGCAGAGTCCAGGTCCAGGCAGATGAAAAAGACCATAGCCAGATCGTGAAAGGGGAACCATGGGATATGTTTCAGCAGTTCTTCATTCCGCTCCTGGGAAACCAGACGGAAGGCAATGCGGGTTTTTGCAAATTCTGGATCCAGGATCTCCTGGCATATGGAGGATGGGAACGGGGGCCTGCGCTCCAGAAAAGAAAGAACAGAGGCACATATGGTCTCCATAGGTATGCCTTTTTGGTACTGGTCATACAGAGGCTCCAGATAGACGACCGGCCCCAGGGCACTGTCAGCAGGGAGTGCAAAGAGGACATCCGGACATACGCCGTTATTTTTGCAGAGTGATTTTTGAATAAATTGAGTGCCTGGATCTGAATTTTTGCGCAATATATCCGATATAGCTGAACAAAACTGTGAATAGTGCATAGAAATTACCTCCAGAAATGAAGTTGAATGTGATTAAAAGAAATGGTGTCTATATTGTAAGGGATAAAAAACATGAAATCAATAGTAATTTATGCTTGATTTCTTGGAATAAATGTGATAAAATAACGAAAATTAATTACATATATTTGTGCAAAATGGATAGTATGCCTGTGCCTGGGGATATACGATCCATTTAAAAGTGTTTTCTAAATTGATGCATTTGGCCAGTGGTCATGCAAATATAATTATGAGGTGAGAGAGTATGACAAAAAAACTTATGCGCGGCTTAGTACCGGTAATGGTCCTTTCAGCGGCAGCAGCCCTGTTTACAGGCTGCGGCTCCAAAGAGGCTCCCGCCGATGCGACCCAGGCTGGCGGCTCTAAGGAAACAGAAGCTGCCGGATCCACAGCAGCATCTGAGAACAAGGAAACCGAGTCCAAGGGATCCGAATCCACAGGAACTTCTTCCAAGGATACTCTGATCATTGCGACTGCCAATGAGACACCCAGTGTTACCACAAACCTGCACAACGCAGTGGCCGGAGACTATATCAACCAGATGACCCACAACAGCCTGTTCTATACAGACGAGAACCTGGAGCCCCAGCCGTGTCTTGTGGAATCCTATGAGATCGTAAGCGATACCGAGTGGGTGTTCAAGCTGAAACAGGGCGTGAAGTTCCACAATGGCCAGGAGATGAAGGCCGCCGACGTAAAAGCATCTCTGGAGCTTTGTAAGGAATCCCCGCAGGTTTCCCAGTACGGCACCTCCAGCGGAACCATTGAAGTAGTAGATGATTATACAATTAAGATGACAACAGACGGCCCGCAGTCCGGTTTTCTTTCTGACCTCTGCCATCACGGAAACGCGATCCTTCCGGCAGACCTGATCGCCAGCGGACACGACTTCAACAAAGAACCCATCGGCACAGGCCCATACAAGCTGGTGGCCTGGAACAAGGGCGAGAGCCTTGAACTGGAAGCATTTGAAGATTACTGGGGCGGCGCTCCGGCTATTAAGAAGGTTGTATGGAAAGTGATCCCCGAGGGCTCCTCCCGTACCATGGCCCTTGAGGCTGGCGAGGTTGACCTGATCATCGAGGTTGAGTCCACTGACTTTACACGCTTACAGGACAACGCCGATCTTGTTACCTTCAACGAGGCAGGTACCTCCCACAACTGGCTGATGATCAACAACGAGAAGGCTCCCTTTGACAACATCGACTTCCGCCGTGCCCTTGCATCTGCCATTGATAAGAATGCAGTGGTACAGGTCGCGTTAAACGGTCTGGGCAGTGTATCTGACAGTATGATCGCTGAAAGCTTCCCGGGCGTTGTGACCGACGGAGCTCCGACCTATGACCCGGAAAAGGCGAAAGAGTATCTGGCGGCATCCGGCTTAAATCCGGCAGACTGCGGATTCACGATCATCTGCTCCGATGATACAAAGCTCCGTGCAGGACAGGTGATCCAGTCCTCCTTAAAGGAGAACCTTGGAGTCGACGTTACTCTGGAATCCATGGACCTTGCTACATACCTGGATAAGACAGCGGTAGGTGATTATGAGGCATCCATCGGCGGCTACACCTCCAGCGGCGTTCTTCCCTATGCCGTAGGCGTTTACCACTCCAAATCCATCGACGGTTCCAACAAGACCCGTACCAACGAGCCGGCCATCGATGAGCTGATCGACAAGCTCCAGGCTACACTGGATCCGGAAGAGAACGTAAAGGTTGTTACCGAGCTCAGCAAGGCTGTGAATGAAAACTGCCCGCAGATCCCGTTATACTTAAGAAACAATGTGCGTGCATACGCCAAAGGCCTTCAGGGCTTCAATCTGAACGCAGGCGGAAACACATTCTACGAGCAGATGAGCTGGGGCGAGAACTAAATATTGGTGGCTTCTATCATACAGATGAACGTATATACGTTTAGATGAACCTTTAAAAGTGAACAGGGATCTGGCCCCTTAAAGGGTACAGGTTCCTGTTTGCATTTAATACATGACTTTTAAGTAATGGATATATGGAAGAATCGGTATATGCAGAGCGGAAGGAGGATTTCATGGGGAAATGAGGGATGGCCTGAAAACCGGATAATTCTCGAGGCTTCTGCAGTCTGCATGTGGAAAATTATATAAAATATTGAAAAAATAAATATAAATACGAAGAAATTTGTGAAAAAAATCCCTATACACAGCAAAAAAATAATGGGGAGGGGAGCGAGAAACGCAGGATAAAGGAAAAAATAACGAATATAGATATAATTTATACTTGATTTATATGGATAAATATGATATAATGACGAACATAAATCACGTATATTTGTGCAAAATGAATACATTGCTCTATATCTGCTGATGTATGAATGCCTGACAAGGGTCTTCTAAAATTGATGCATTTGGCCAGTGGTCATGCAAATATAATTATGAGGTGAGAGAGTATGACGAAAAAACTTATGCGCGGGTTAGTACCGGTAATGGTCCTTTCCGCAGCAGCCGCCCTGTTCACAGGCTGTGGTTCCAAGGACTCCGGTGCAGACGCAAAACCGGCAGGCGAAACCAAGGAAACAGAAGCAGCCGGCTCTACAGCGGCATCCGAAGACAAGGGAACTGAATCCAAGGGTACTTCTTCCAAGGATACCCTGATCATTGCGACTGCCAATGAGACTCCCAGTGTTACCACGAACCTCCATAATGCGACGGCTGGTGACTATATCAACCAGATGACTCATGAGGGGCTGTTTACCTCCAGCGTTGATTTAACACCGCAGCCGGCTTTGGCTGAATCCTATGAGATCGTAAGCGATACCGAGTGGGTATTCAAGCTGAGACAGGGCGTGAAATTCCACAATGGCCAGGAAGTGAAGGCCGCCGACGTAAAAGCTTCCCTGGAACTTTGTAAGGAATCCCCGCAGGTTTCCCAGTACGGTGACGCAGTGGAATCCGTTGAAGTGATCGATGACTATACAGTTAAGATCACAACAAACGGCCCGCACTCCGGTCTTCTTACAGACCTGAGCCATCACGGAAACGCCATCCTTCCGGCAGACCTGATCGCCAGCGGACATGACTTCAACAAAGAGCCCATCGGTACCGGCCCATACAAATTTGTGGCATGGAACAAGGGCGAGAGCATCGAGCTGGAAGCCAATGAGGATTACTGGGGCGGCGCTCCTGCCATCAAGCACGTGACCTGGAAGATCATTCCGGAGGGCTCCTCCCGTACTATGGCCCTTGAGGCCGGCGAAGTGGACATGATCATCGAGGTTGAGTCCACAGACCTTTCCCGTTTACAGGACAACCCGGATATCGTTACAGTCAACGAGCCTGGTACAGGCCACAACTGGGTAATGATCAACAACGAGAAGGCTCCCTTCGATAACGTGGACTTCCGCCGCGCCATCGACGCTGCTGTTGATAAGAACGCAGTGGTACAGGTTGCTTTAAATGGACAGGGTTCCGTATCTGACAGCATGCTTCCGGAATGTTTCCCGGGCGTTGTGACAGACGGTGCTCCCACCTATGATCCGGAGAAGGCAAAAGAGTATCTGGCAGCATCCGGCTTAAGCCCGGCAGAATGCACCTTCTCTATTATCTGCTCCGACGATACAAAGCTCCGTGCCGGACAGGTGATCCAGTCCTCCTTAAAGGAAAACCTGGGCATCGACGTGACTCTGGAGTCCATGGACCTTGCTACATACCTGGATAAGACCGCAGTAGGTGACTACCAGGCTGCCATCGGCGGATACACCTCCAGTGACGTATTGGCTCACTGCATGGGCGTTTACCACTCCAAATCCATCGACGGTTCCAACAAGACCCGTCTGAACGATCCGGAGATCGATGCTTTCATTGATAAGATCAAAGCTACACTGGATCCGGAGGAAAATGTAAAGATCGTTACGGAACTCAGTAAGTCTCTGAATGAGATCTGTCCGCAGGTTCCGCTCTACTTAAAGAACAACGTACGTGCATACGCAAAGGGCCTGGAAGGCTTCACAATGAGTCCGACCGGCGGTATGTACATCCACGAACTGAGCTGGAGCGAATAATTTTTATTTGAAGTAAATCCTTTAAGAAGAAAACAGGGACCTGGCCCCTGGAAGGCCGGTCCCTGTTTTGATTAAAATTTATGTAGAGGGGAGAGGATCGCACCATATGATCAAGTTTATAATCAAACGTCTTCTGGCACTGATCCCGGTACTGGTCGGAGTATCACTGCTCGTATTCTTTATCCTTGATTTGGCTCCTGGTGATCCTGCCAAGGCTGCTCTGGGTGAGCAGGCACGTCCCGAAGATATCGAGGCGTTCCGAGAGGAAATGGGCTTAAATGACCCGTTCATTGTCCGTTACGTAAACTACATGCTGGGCCTCTGTCAGGGAGACCTGGGAACCTCCTATAAGACCCGTGATCCGGTAGGAGAAGAGGTATGGGCCCGTCTGCCAAATACGGCGATGTTAGCGCTTACCTCCACTGTGGTAGCCATCTTACTGGCGCTTCCGTTAGGAATCATCGCGGCCATCAAGCAGAACACGCTGTTCGATGGCATCAGCATGTTCATATCCCTCCTGGGTATCTCAATGCCCGTATTCTGGATGGGCCTCCTGCTGATCCTGTTCTTCTCTGTAAAGCTGGGCTGGTTCCCGGTATCGGGAGCAGACCAGGGGATCAAGAGCCTTGTGCTGCCGTCCATCGCGTTAGGCTTCATGCACATGGCATCCATCGCCCGTACCACCAGAAGCTCCATGCTTGAGACGATCCGCCAGGACTACATCCGTACTGTGCGTGCAAAAGGCCTTCCGGAGAAGGAGGTCATCACCCGCCATGCCTTAAGGAATGCGCTGATCCCGACGACAACGGTCATCGGCCTCCAGATCGGAGGAATGTTAGGCGGTTCCGTACTGACCGAGAGCGTGTTCGCATGGCCGGGGATCGGCCGTTACATGATCCAGTCCATCCAGGGCCGTGACATCCCGTCGGTCATGGGCTGCATCATCATCTTTGCACTCAGCTTCGCAGTGATCAACCTGATCGTAGACCTGATCTACGGCTTCATCGATCCGCGAATCAAAGCACAGTATAAGTAAGGAGGGGAAGACAGTAATGAGCAATGCTTCTGCAAAAAATGTAAATGCACCTGCTGACATCAAGAAGAAGAGTCAGTTCGTAGAAGTCTGGAAGCGTCTCTGCCGGAACAAGACGGCAGTCCTCGGACTTGTGATCGTTGCACTGCTGACGCTGATGGCGATCCTTTCTCCGATCCTGATCGACTATGAAACGCAGGTGATCAAGACCAATTACAGCGAGGCCCTCCAGGCGCCCAGTGCGGACCACTGGTTCGGAACGGACGAGATGGGCCGTGACATCTTACTGCGTGTCATGTACGGTTCCACCGTTTCCCTTTCCATCGGAGTGGTGACCGTGGCAGTTTCCCTGACCGTGGGCCTGATCCTCGGAGCGGCAGCCGGATACTTCGGAGGAAAGACAGACATGATCATCATGCGTATCATGGACATCTTCCTTGCGATCCCCGGAACGCTGCTTGCGATCTGTATCGTGGCTTCCCTTGGAAACTCCATCCCGAACCTTGTCATCGCGCAGGCGGTATCCTCGATCCCGACGTTCTCCCGTGTCGTGCGCGGAGCGGTCATCACAGCCCGTGACGCCGACTACGTGGAGGCAGCAAGGGCCATCGGGGCCAAGGATGCGACGATCATCTTCCATGAGGTGCTGCCCAACAGCCTTGCGCCGATCATCGTGCAGACGACCTTACAGGTGGCATCGGTCATCCTTTCCATCGCAGGCCTTTCCTTCATCGGACTGGGAATCCCGGCGCCGAGACCGGAGTGGGGCGCAATGCTCTCCGGAGCCCGTGCCTACATCCGTGACTACAGCTACATGTGCCTGTTCCCGGGCCTTGCAATCATGACCACGATCCTCTCACTCAACCTTCTGGGTGACGGACTTCGTGATGCACTTGATCCGAGACTGCGTTAAGGGGGTAGCAAGATGAGCGAAAATGTAAAAATCGAAAACAAGAAGACCGAGGGGAAGGACCTGACCGCAGAGATCAAGAACCTGGTGGTGGAATTCCGCACGGACTACGGAGTGGTGCAGGCATTAAACGGCCTGGACCTTGAGATCGGGAGAGGAAAGACCCTGGGCCTGGTAGGAGAGACGGGAGCCGGAAAGACAACGACGGGCCTGTCCCTGTTACGGCTGATCCCGGACCCGCCGGGAGTGATCGTGGACGGAAGCATCAAGCTGGACGGCCAGGACATCCTTTCCATGAGTGAAAAAGAGATGCAGGACATCCGGGGAAAGAAAGTAGCCATGATCTTCCAGGATCCCATGACCTCCTTAGACCCGGTCATGACGGTAGAGGAGCAGATCGCAGAGGTCATCAAGCTCCATGAAAAAGACGTGGACCCGATGCAGAAGGCCAGGGAGATGCTGGAGTTAGTAGGGATCCCCGGAAGCCGCGGAGGCGAGTACCCGCACCAGTTCTCCGGCGGAATGAAGCAGCGCGTGGTCATCGCCATGGCGCTTGCGTGCAACCCGGAGCTTCTGATCGCGGACGAGCCGACAACGGCCCTGGACGTGACGATCCAGGCGCAGGTGCTGGAGATGATGAAGGGCCTGCGTGACAAATACAACACCTCGATGTTAATGATCACCCATGACCTGGGGATCGTGGCCGAGATCTGTGACGAGGTATCGGTGGTATACGCAGGGCGTGTCATCGAGCACGGGACCCTGGAGGATATCTTCAAGAATACCCGCCACCCGTATACAGAGGGTCTGTTCAACTCCCTGCCGAACCTTGAGAACCGGCAGGCAGAGTTAAAGCCCATCAAGGGCCTGATGCCGGATCCCAGCAACCTGCCGAAGGGATGCGCGTTCTGCCCGAGATGCGAGTATGCGATGGAGATCTGCAAGACGCAGAAGCCGCCGAGGACGTACCGGAACGATACCCACTATGTGGAGTGCCACCTGTACAACAAAGACAACATCCATGAAGGGAAGGTGAACATTCGATGAGCCAGCCGCTGCTTGAAGTAAAAAATCTCAGAAAGTATTTCAAAACCCCGAAGGGGATGCTGCACGCCGTGGATGATGTCACCTTTACGATCGAAAAAGGAAAGACGTTGGGCGTGGTAGGCGAGTCCGGCTGCGGAAAGTCCACCACAGGCCGTGCGATCCTGCGTCTGATCGAGCCGACGGCCGGCGAGGTGCTGTTCGAGGGCCAGGATGTGGTGAAGCTGTCTGCGGAGGAGATGCGAAAGAAACGTACAGACATGCAGATCATCTTCCAGGACCCGTTCTCCAGCTTAAACCCGCGTAAGACCATCAGCCAGATCATCGCGGATCCGTTAAAGATCAACAAGATCATCACGGACAAGAACGAGCAGATGGACCGTGTGCGTGAGTTGATGGAGACGGTAGGCCTTGCAGACCGTTTGATCAACACATACCCCCACGAGCTGGACGGAGGCCGCCGCCAGAGGATCGGGATCGCGAGGGCACTGGCGTTAAACCCGAAGTTCATCGTGTGTGACGAGCCGGTATCGGCCCTGGACGTATCGATCCAGGCGCAGATCCTGAACCTGATGAAGCAGCTGCAGAACAAGATGGGTCTGACCTACATGTTCATCACCCATGACCTGTCCGTAGTAAACCATTTCTCGGACGACATCGCGGTCATGTATCTTGGAAAGCTGATCGAGAAGGCACCGTCAGAGGAGCTGTTTGCCCACCCGACGCACCCGTATACCCAGGCGCTGTTATCAGCGATCCCGATCCCGTCCCTGGACAACCGGAGGGAGAGGATCCTGTTAAAGGGAGAGATCACTTCGCCCATCGAGCCGCCGAAGGCATGCCGTTTTGCGAACCGGTGTCCGTATGCGACGGACCGCTGCCGCTCGGAGGAGCCGCAGCTTAAGGAGATCAGCCCGGGCCACTTCGTGTCCTGCTTCCTTACCGACTAGGCTTTATAAGGCCGGAACTCTTTTATGGGGGTTCCGGTCTTTTTTGAACTTTGCCGTTGCGTAAGGCTGGATTCCGTGCTATAATCAGTTCCAGATGTAAAAATATGATTCATAACAAGGGGAGCCTGTATACAGGCTGAGAGGAAATTGTGAATTTCGACCCATAACCTGATTTGGATAATGCCAACGTAGGGACATAAGCGTATGCCTGACTGACTGCCGTTATCCGGCGGTCTTTTTTTAATGGAAAAGGAGAAAATTTGTATGAAACAGACATCGGAAAGGCTGATGCCGGCTTTCTTCATTCTGGGCCTCCTGGTCCTCTGGGAGGGGGCGGTACGGATCTTTGGGATCCCCCTATATGTGCTGCCGTCGCCAGTCCAGGTGGCGGAAACCCTGGTACAGGAACTGCCTGTGCTGGCGCTGCATGCCCGGGTAACAGTGGCAGAAGCCCTGGCGGGCGTGGCCATTTCCCTGGTCCTGGCCCTGGCGCTGGGGATCCTTATGGACTGTTTTCCAATGATCCGCCAGGGACTTTATCCGGTCCTGGTGGTGACACAGACGGTGCCCATGATCGTTCTGGCGCCAATTTTCATCATTTATATGGGCTTCGGCGCTGCTCCCAAGATCCTGACAGTGGTTTTAATGTGCTTTTTCCCGGTGGCGGTGAGCTTTTCCGACGGCCTGAGCCAGGTGGATGCGGAATATGTGCATCTGGTCCGGTCCTACGGGGCAGGACAATGGAAAACCTATTGTCTGGTGAAGATCCCGGCGGCAGTGCCGGCGCTTCTTTCGGGACTTAAGGTGGCGGCCACATACAGCATCAGCGGAGCGGTGGTGGGAGAGTGGATCGGCTCCCAGGAAGGGCTGGGCTATTACCTTCTGCGGGTGAAAAACGGCTATATGCTGGATAAGGTGTTTGCCTGTGTGGCAGTGATCATTTTTTTAAGCCTGTGCATGAATGGGCTCATCCGGCTGTACCAGTACCTGGGAATGCCGTATCTGAGAAAACAGCGGTAATATAGAACATAAAAACTGGAGGAGAAGACAATGAGAAAGATGAAGAGGAATCTTGCGGCTGCAGCGGCCTGTGCCCTGGCAGTATCCATGGTCCTGGGAGGCTGTGGAAAAAAAGGAGAAAGTGAGACAGCAGGGGGAACTTCGGAAAAGGCGGAGCTGGAAGAGGTGACCGTGATCCTGGATTATGTGGCAAACACCAATCATACAGGCATGTATGTGGCCCTGGACCAGGGATATTATGAGGAAGAAGGACTGAAGGTGAATATTGTGGAGCCGACAGAAGGGGCTACGGCTTCTCTGGTGGCTGTGGGAAAAGGCGATTTCGGGATCAGCTACCAGGAGGATGTGACCGTTGCCTTAACGTCCGAGGATCCGCTTCCCATTAAGGCCATCGCGGCAGTGATCCAGCATAATACCTCGGGCTTTGCGGCTTACAAAGATAAGGGGATCCATTCTCCAAAGGATTTTGAGGGGAAAACGTATGCAGGCTGGGGCGGCCCGGGAGAGGAAGCCGTATTAAAGGCGGTCATGACCCAGGCTGGAGCCGATTTTTCAAAGCTGAACCTGGTGATCTCCGATGGCTCTGGGTTTGAGGCCCTAAAGGATAAGGTGGATATCATGTGGTTCTACGAGGCGTGGGACAGTGTGAAATGTGAACTCAATGATTTCCCCATCAGCTATATGCCGGTACGGGATCTGGACGAGCGGCTGGATTATTATACGCCGGTGATCATTGCAGGGAATCAGGTCCTGGAGGAGAAGCCGGAGATGGTGAAGAAATTCCTGGCTGCCACCTCCAGGGGATATGGATTTGCCATGGAAAAACCGGAGGAGAGCGCAGAGATCCTTCATAAATATGCTCCGGATTATTCCCTGGAAATGCTCACCATGTCCCAGAAGTACCTGGCAGACAAATATGCGGAGGATGCGGACCGCTGGGGAGAGATGAAGGACCGGGTATGGGATAATTATACGGAATTTATGGTGGAGTACGGTGTCATCCAGGAGGCAATCCCGGCGGCTGAGTGCTATACCAATGAATTTCTTCCAGATAAGGAGTAAAGAAAATGATGAAGCTGGAGATTTCCGGCCTGTCTTTTTCCTATGGGGAAAGGCAGGTTCTGGAGGATATTTCCTTCGGCGTGGCAGAGGGAGAGTTTGTCAGCCTTCTGGGGCCGTCGGGCTGCGGAAAGTCTACGGTCCTAAAGCTTCTGACCGGGATCCTTTCGCCTGATCGCGGGAGGATCCTGGTGGATGGAGAAGAGATCCGGGGGCTTTCAAGTCATTTTGCCTATATGCCCCAGAACGATCTTCTGTTTCCCTGGAAGACCATCCTGGACAATGTGTGCCTGTACGGACGGATCCACGGCTCTCTGGAGGAAATGCGGGAGCGGGCCAGGGAATATTTTCCTGTATTTGGTCTGGAGGGGTATGAAGACAGCTATCCTGCCTCTCTTTCCGGCGGGATGCGCCAGCGGGCCGCCTTTTTGAGAACGGCCCTCTGCAGCGCGGACATCCTTCTTCTGGACGAGCCCTTTGGAGCCCTGGATGTGATCACCAGGGGAGAAATGCAGGACTGGCTCCTGGCCATGAGAAAGGAGCTGGGAAAAACGGTGGTCCTGGTGACCCATGATATGGATGAGGCCATCTATTTATCCGACCGGATCCTGATCCTGAACCCGGTTCCGGCAGGGATCCACGGGGAGATATCTGTCTGTGAGACCCAGAGGGACCGGGACTGGCTTTATGGACAGGGAGAGCTGCGCCGGGAGATCCATGGACAGATCATGGGAAAGGAGAGAAAGGGAAATGCTGCTTTGTGATGCCCATGCCCATCTGGGGAACGATACAGAATGGGAGGAGCGGACCGGAAAGGGGATCCTTTCCCTGATCTGCGCCACAGGGCCGGAGGAAGCCGGGAAGCTGTTTTCCAGGCTGGAATGGCTTAAGGGGAGAGCCGTGATCCCCACCGCCGGGCTCCATCCCTGGTATGCAGACCAGTATACGGTTCAGGATATGGAGCCATATATCCGGCGGTGCCCGGTGGTTGGTGAGATCGGTATGGACAGCGTCTGGTGCCAGGTGCCCCTTCCGGTCCAGGAGCGGGTATTCAGAGAACAGCTGGCCATGGCCTGTTCCCTTAAAAAGCCGGTGGTCCTCCATACCAAAGGCCAGGAAAAGGCCATTGCCTCCATTCTGAAGGAGTATCCGAATCGGTATCTTGTACATTGGTATTCCTGTGAGGAATATCTGGAGGAGTATCTGGCTCTGGACTGCTACTTTTCTGTGGGACCGGATGCGTGGTGGAATCCCGCGGTGGCACAGGCGGCAAGGCGGGTCCCCAGGGACCGGATCCTGGTGGAAACGGACGGGCTGGGAGCGGTACAGTGGGCCTATGAGAATGGGCCAGAGGATGGGAAGCGGACGGCTCCGGGAACAGTTTCAGAAGCGCTGGAGAGCACAGTCCGCACGATGGCAGAGATCAGAGCCGTGTCTTTGAAGGCCATGGAAGAGCTGGTTTTTGACAATCTGGTCCGTGGATTTCTGGGGGAGTTGTATTGTCTTTGATTCTCTCATGTGCTACAATCAGAGTGTTCCAATCGTATACTGCTGCTGGAGGGGACTGCCATGAAAAACTCCGTAACCATAAAAGAGATGACTCGGGCGGAAGAGAATCATATGATCAGAACAAACGAAATCGTAACGCTTTATCATGGCTCAAAATCGGGGATCCGTGGGATTCTTGATGAACAGAAACTTACGGAGGATGATCGCAAAAAACTGAAGCAGGAGAGTGAAGCCAACCGTTCGAAGGGAATCGCAATGGCAGATGAGATCTGCCGGAAGTATCGTCGTGACGGCATGTTTTTTGACGAAATATTAAAAGCGGGTGAATAGAATGGAAAAACTTACACTTGAAAAGCGCCAGCTTTGTGATATACAAGGACGATTATTTGAACTTGCTCTGAAAGCTGGATATGATTGCCCATTTTTTATAGAAGCTTTTATGAATAGTAAAGTTGCGGCGGCCCTGGATGATGTTTATGACCGGATGCAGTGGGCAGGCGAGGAATATATTCTTGAGGAGCTGAATGACGAAGTTGGAGGACTTAAAAAGACGGGCATATCTTACTCTATGGAGGTAATGTACTGGAGCGGATATACGTACCGCTACTGGCATTATTATACAGGGGAGTGCAGTAATGAAATATATAAAGCTGCCGATGCGGAAACCATGAATGAATGCTGGCCTGGTTTCCATACGCTTGATGTTGAGATGGCCATTGATGATCTGAAAGAGATCTATGAACAAAAACGGGATAAAGAGTGTATATAAAATAAAAGCTGCCTGACCCTCCATATTACGGAGGAACAGGCAGCTTTTATGATCCTGGAAACCGCTAGATCACTTCCGGAGACGGCTCCTTATACAGATCGTAAGGCGTCACCTGGTAAACGTAGAAGTTCAGCCAGTTGCAGTACAGGGTATTGGCCATATTTCTCCAGGTCAGGGGAGGGATGGAAAAGGGATCGTCATGGTCGTAATAATTTTTCGGGAGGGCCGGATCCAGTCCGCGGTTCAGATCCCTGTGATACTCGGCGTTTAAGGTCATGCGGTCGTATTCGGGATGGCCCTGGACGAAGATCTGGCTTCCGTCCCGGTTCATCACAAGAAAGACTCCGGCTTCCTCGGAGCGGGCAAGGATCTTAAGCTCCGGGTGCTTCAGGATATCCTCCTCCCGGACCTCAGTGTATCGGGAATGGGGGCAGTGAAAGGTATCGTCGAAGCTCCGCATCAGGGGGACCTTCCGGTCCAGAGTCCTGTGGGTGTAGATGCCCGACAGCTTTTCCTCCCTTTTATATTTGGGGATCCCGTAGTGGTAGTAAAGCCCAGCCTGGGCGCCCCAGCACAGGTGCATGGTGGAGGTCACATGGGACCGGCTCCATTCCATGACTGTCTTTAATTCCTCCCAGTAATTGACCTCCTCATATTCCATCAGCTCCACCGGCGCTCCGGTAATGATCATACCGTCGAAGCGGCGGTTTTTTACATCCTGGAAGGTCACATAAAATTTATTTAAGTGGCTGGCGGAGGTGTGGGTGGATTCGTGGGTGGACATGATCATATACGTACATTCCACCTGTAAGGGGGTGTTGGATAAGGCCCTTAAAAGCTGGGTCTCTGTGTCCTCCTTTAAGGGCATCAGATTCAGGATCAGGATCTCCAGAGGACGGATATCCTGGCTGGAGGCCCTGGCCTCATCCATGATAAATACATTTTCGCTTTCCAGTATGGCCCGCGCGGGCAGATCGTTCTGAATTTTAATGGGCATGGTCGTCTTCCTCGGTCATCTTAAGAAAATCTTCCTCTGAGAGAATGGGGATCCCCAGCTCTCTGGCTTTCTTATTTTTTGCTGAATTTGATGTCACATCGTTGTTGATCAGGTAGCTGGTTTTGGAAGTCACAGAGCCCGTGGCTTTTCCTCCCAGGGCCTCGATCCGTTCCTGGAGGGCCTTCCGGTTGGCAAAATGGGTCACAGAGCCTGTGATCACGAAGGTTTTTCCTGCCAGAGGCCCGTCCGCAGCCTCCTCCGGGCCGTCCTCCAGGGTCAGTTCCTTTAAAAGCCGGTCCAGGCTTTCATTGTTTTTCTGATCCTCAAAGTATCCCACCCAGGCGTCTGCCAGGACGGCTCCGATGCCGTCAATGGCACATAACTCCTCAGCGTCGGCCCTG
Organism: Alitiscatomonas sp.; assembly: GCF_037242085.1. Lineage (NCBI taxonomy): Bacteria > Bacillati > Bacillota > Clostridia > Lachnospirales > Lachnospiraceae > Alitiscatomonas > Alitiscatomonas sp. Next base: position 21,679 of record NZ_JAXXBR010000099.1, read on the forward strand.
CGCATGGCGTCCAGGTCGAAGCGGAAATGACGGCAGATCATTTTGGCGTTGGCCAGGCCGATGCCTGCGATGCCCAGGCCGTAGATCAGCCGCGGGAGCGTGGTATGGGAGGCGTTTTCTGCGGCCTGTACCAGGTTTTCATAGGATTTTTCCCCGAAGCCCTCCATGGTGACAATGGCGTCCCGGTGATGGTCCAGATGGAAGATATCGGCAAATTCGTGGATGAACCCGGCGGCAATGAATTTTTCCAGGGTCATTTCTGAAAGGCCGTCGATATTTAAAGCATCCCGGCTGACGAAAAGATCGAAGGCCTTGATCTTTTTGGCCTGGCAGTCCGGGTTGGTACAGTACAGGGATTTTATATCATTGACACTGCGGATCTCTGTTGCCCCTCCGCAGACGGGACAGTGGGCGGGGATATCCCTGACGCCGCTGCGGGTTAGGTTATCGGCGATCTGGGGGATGATCATATTGGCCTTATAAACGGTGATCCGGTCTCCGGCTCCCAGCTCCAGCCCCTCCATGATACTGAGGTTGTGGACACTGGCCCGGCTTACGGTGGTCCCCTCCAGCTCCACTGGCTGGAATACGGCCACCGGATTGATAAGTCCCGTCCGGGAGGCGCTCCATTCAATATAGGAGAGGGTGGTCTCCTGGAGCTCGTCCGCCCACTTAAAGGCAATGGAGTCTCTGGGGAATTTGGCGGTGCGGCCCAGGGATGCGCCGTAGGCGATATCGTCATAGAGAAGCACCAGGCCGTCGGAGGGGATGTCGTTGTTCTCGATCCGGCGGCTGAAATCTTCTACTGCCGCCTCCAGGGTCTCCGGGGTCACCTCCACAAATTCCACAGTCTCAAAGCCCATGGAAGCCAGCCATAAAAACTGCTCCTTCCGGGAGTTCTTAAAATCCACGCCATCGGCCTGTACCAGGGAAAAGGCCATGAAACGGACGTTCCGGCTGGCGGTGACGGCGCTGTTTAACTGACGGACAGAGCCGCTGCACAGATTCCGGGGATTTTTATACCTGGCGTCTGCGTCTGCGATGGAGGCGTTGAGTTTTTCAAAATCTGGATAGGTGATGACGGCTTCCCCCCGCAGGATCAGCCGTTCCTTGTACGGGATGGACATGGGAAGGTTCACAAAGGTCCTGGCGTTTCCGGTGATCACCTCCCCGATCTCGCCATTGCCTCTGGTAACTGCCTTGGATAAGACACCGTTTTCGTAAGTGAGCACCACGGTGAGGCCGTCCATTTTCCAGGAAAGGAGGCCTGTCTGGTTTCCCAGCCATTCTTTTAACTCATCCACACTCTTTGTCTTATTAAGGGAAAGCATGGGCTTTTCATGACGCTCCCTGGGAAGCTCGCTTAAGACCTCATAGCCTACCTTCTGGGTGGGGCTTCCGGCAAAAACTGTGCCAGTCTCCTCCTCCAGCCTTAAGAGCTCGTCGTACAGCCGGTCATACTCCAGGTTGCTCATCAGCTCCCGGCTTTCCTGGTAATAGGCTCTGGACGCTTCAGAAAGGACACCGGCCAGCTCCTTCATCCGTTTTAACCGATCATCCATTTCGGTCCCTCCTTTCCTGTCTGGCAGCCGGCCTCCTGGCGAAATCCGCAGGTCTTCTGGTCATGCTGGCCGGTTTCCCGGCCATGGCTGCCTGCATGGGAAGATTGGTGGAGTCCTTCACCAGGCGGCGGATCTCCGCCACCTCTGCCTCCGTCAGCTCCCGGTACTGGCCCCGTTCCAGTCCGCCCAGGGTGATGTTCATGATCCGCACCCGCTTTAAGTGCTTTACATGGAAATCCAGGGCCCGGCACATACGGCGGATCTGCCGGTTTAAGCCCTGGGTCAGTATGATGTGGAAGGTATAGGGGCCGGTCTTCCAGGCCTTGCAGGGCTTTGTCTTTACGGCCAGGTCTTCGATCCATACGCCTTCGCACATTTTCTGGAGAAATTCCTCTGTCACCGGATGGTTGACAGCCACAGCATACTCTTTTTCATGGTTATTCCCGCCCCGGAGGATCTTATTCACAATGTCCCCCTGGTTTGTCATTAAGAGGAGTCCTTCGGAGTCCTTGTCCAGACGGCCCACCGGGTAGATCCGCTGGGGATAATTTAAAAATTCCACGATATTTTCAGCCTGGTCCTTGTCAGAGGTGGTACACACGATCCCCCTGGGCTTGTTGACTGCCAGGAATACAGGCTTGTCCTTTCCGCCTACGGTCTTTCCGTCGCAGACCACAGTCTGACCGGGAGCTACCTTCATGCCCATGGACGCAGTCTGTCCGTCCACCAGCACCTTTCCGGCTTCAATGAGGCGGTCCGCCTCCCGCCGGGAGCAGATTCCGGCGTCACTGAGATATTTATTAAGACGAATGGCTTCCTCCATTGATGATCCTCCTTTTTCTGATTCATAAGTGCTGTATCCTGCTGTGATCCCATGGCCTGGGATGGAAAACGCCCCGCCGCCTGGGACGGGCCTGCCGGACCCGCCGTTTCCGGCGCAGGGCGTGAAAGGCTTAGACAGGATCATTGGTAATGAACATGGCGTCGCCAAAACTGAAGAAACGATACCGCTCTTTTATGGCTTCCTGGTATGCGTTTAAGATGTGCTCCCGTCCGGCCAGGGCGGAGACCAGCATCACCAGGGTCGATTCCGGAAGGTGGAAATTGGTGATCAGGCAGTCCAGGATCTTAAAACGGTATCCCGGGTAGATGAAGATATCGGTCCAGCCGCTTCCGGCCTTTAAGACCCCGTCCTCACCGGTGGCAGACTCCAGGGTACGGCAGCTGGTGGTGCCCACACAGATCACGCGGCCGCCGTTTTTCTTCGTGTCGTTGATCTTTTTTGCCTCTTCCTCCTCTACCACATAAAACTCTGAATGCATGTGGTGCTCCTCGATGGTGTCCACTTTTACGGGCCGGAAGGTTCCCAGACCCACATGGAGGGTCACATGGGCAATGGTGACGCCCATATCCTGGATCTCCTGAAGGAGCTCCTGGGTAAAGTGGAGACCGGCAGTGGGAGCAGCTGCAGAGCCGTCGTGCTTTGCATAGACCGTCTGATAGCGGCTTTTATCCTTTAACTGGTGGGTGATATAGGGCGGCAGGGGCATCTGTCCCAGCTGGTCCAGGATCTCCTCAAAGATCCCGTCGTATTCAAACTGGATCAGGCGGTTGCCCTCGTCCACAACGCCCACGACCGTTCCCTTTAAAAGGCCGTCTCCGAAGGAGACCTCTGCGCCCTCCTTCATCTTTTTTCCAGGCTTTACCAGGGTCTCCCAGACATTGTCGCTTTTTCTCTTTAATAGAAGGACCTCGATCTTTGCGTCGGTTCCCACCTTATGGCCAATGAGACGGGCCGGGATCACCTTTGTGTCATTGATGACAAGACAGTCTCCCTTTTTTAAATACTGCCGGATATCCCGGAAATGCCGGTGGCTGATATTTCCCGTTTCCTTATTTAATACAAGGAGCCTGGATGCGGCCCGGTCCTCTAAAGGATCCTGGGCGATCAGCTCCTGGGGTAATTCAAAATTGAAATCTGTTACATTCATGGTATGCACCTTCTCCCGTAAAAAATCGCTCTGCCTCATTGTACCAGAATGAAAAACGAAAAGCAAGAAAAGGAAAGAAAACTTATGCGGCTGCCGGATTTGACAAAACCCGCTTCATGGCGTATGATATTTTTTAGTATGGGCGTATGCCCTCTGGGTTTGTACAACGATGAAAAAAGGAGAGACTGCTATGATCCAGGATATTGGAGAACACAGGTTTGACCTGTCCTTCCGCCAGCCGGAGGCCAGGGACGAAGATTATGTATTATATATGAAGAGCAATAAAACGCTCTTAAGAAAAGCAGAGGATGGAAATTATGAGATCCCCAGATTTTCAGATTTCCCCATGGAAAAGGTGCGGCTGAAAATGAAGGCGTATTATCTGTTTGCCATCGACGGAACGGGGTATTATTATGTGCGGGAAATGCTCCAGGGAGAAGAGGACGGGTATGAATTCTGTCCTACCTCGGTGTTCCGGAAAATGACGCCCATGTACCAGGCCTTTGCCGGGATCACAGCCACCCAGCTCCACCGATGGAAGGAGAGCCGGAGGTTCTGCGGCCGCTGCGGCCATGAGACCGAGGACAGTAAAACGGAGCGGGCGGTGGTCTGTCCCTTCTGCGGCCAGACGGAATACCCCAAGATCTGCCCGGCCGTGATCGTGGCCATTACAGATGGAGACAGGATCATCCTGTCCAGATACCGGGTCAGCAATAATCCGTACCGGGGCTATGCGCTGATCGCCGGTTTTGTGGAGATCGGAGAGACCTTTGAGGATACAGTGCGCCGGGAGGTCATGGAAGAAGTGGGGCTGAAGGTAAAAAATATCCGTTACTATAAGAGCCAGCCCTGGGCTTTTTCCGATACGGAGATGATCGGATTTTTCGCAGAGCTGGACGGAGACGATACCATCCGTCTCCAGGAGGACGAGCTTTCGGAGGCCGGATGGTACCACAGAGACCAGGTGCCGGACGAGACCATGTTAAACAGCATCGGAAGCGAGCTGAAGATGGTCTTTAAGTACGGCAGCATGGAAAAATTTTATGAAGCCACCGGTATCAGGCCTGGGGAGTAGAGCAGAAGGCCAGAAACTCTCTTAAGGTCTGGGACTGGTCCTGGGGCGGGCAGGCAAAGCCGATGACCCGCCTGGGGATCGGCGCATCCAGCGGGACCTCCATGAGGGTCCCGTTTTTCAGATCGTCGGAGACAAAATCCAGGATCACGCAGGCGATGCCCAGACCGATGCGGGCGAATTCGATCAGGAGGGCCATGTCGGTCACCTCCAGAAGCTGGTTTACCTCGATGTCCCGGTCAGACAGGTAGGTATCCAGGTGCTTCCTGCTCATGTTGCTGCGGTCCAGGAGCATGATATTTCCCGTTTTGAAGATATCCGGGGCCGGTCCCTCCCGCAGGGTCAGGTTTTCCATATAGGCGGGAGTACAGACGAAGCCGTCGTGGATCTCCATGACAGGAGTGAAATTCAATCCTCTTCTGGCCCTGGGCTCTGCCACCAGTCCGATGTCGATCTTCCGGGCCTCCAGCATCTCCAGGGTATGGGCGGTGGACTGGCTTTCGATGGTGATGTTCACATGGGGATACTTTTCCACAAAGCTCTTTAAATAAGGTAAGAGAACGTATTTGCACAGGGTATTGCTGACGCCGATCTTTAACTGGCCGATGTGGAAATCATGGATCCGCTTTAATTCCTTTTCCCCACGGCTTAAGGAATCAAAGGCGGCGGCCACATGCTGGAAGAGCACGTTTCCCTCGGGGGTGAGCTGGACGCCCCGGGAATTTCTGAGAAAAAGCCGGGTCCCCAGGCTTTCCTCCAGCTTTCCAATGGCCTTGCTGATGGCCGGCTGGCTGATATACAGTTCTTTTGCAGCCCGGGAGATATTGCCGCACCGGGCCACTTCATAAAATATACGGTATTGAGACAGATGCTGCTCCATATTTATAACTCCATTTCATATTTAACATTCATATTATGTATTTCTATTATAGAGAATCCCATGCTAAAATGTCAACAGGCAGTTCCAAACGAGAGGAGAGATTCCAGATGGGAATGACAATGACACAAAAAATCCTGGCCGCCCATGCGGGGCTTCCGGAGGTAAAGGCAGGCCAGTTGATTGAGGCAGGGCTGGATCTGGTGCTGGGAAATGATATCACATCTCCCGTGGCCATCAATGAAATGAAGAAAATGAAGGACCAGACCGTTTTTGATAAGGAAAAGATCGCCCTGGTCATGGATCATTTTATCCCCAATAAAGATATAAAATCGGCAGAAAACTGCAAATGCTGCCGGGATTTTGCCAATGTTCACGGGATCACCAACTATTTTGACGTGGGAGACATGGGCATCGAGCATGCGCTCCTGCCGGAAAAGGGACTGGTGACCGCCGGGGATGCGGTGATCGGCGCCGATTCCCATACATGTACCTACGGAGCCCTGGGCGCCTTCTCCACCGGAGTGGGGAGCACCGATATGGCGGCTGGCATGGTCACGGGAAAGGCCTGGTTTAAAGTGCCGTCTGCCTTAAAATTCGTCCTTACGGGAAAGCCCTCCAAATGGGTCAGCGGAAAAGACGTGATCCTCCATATCATCGGCATGATCGGAGTGGACGGCGCTCTTTATAAATCCATGGAGTTCACCGGGGACGGCGTGAAGCATCTGACCATGGATGACCGGCTCACCATCTGCAACATGGCCATCGAGGCAGGAGGAAAGAACGGGATCTTCCCGGTGGATGAGACGACGGTCCAGTATATCAAAGAACACGGAGACCAGCCGTATACTGTATACGAGGCCGATGAGGACGCGGTTTATGACGCGGTGTACACCATCGACCTGGCTGCATTAAAGCCCACTGTGGCCTTCCCCCATCTTCCGGAGAACACAAAGGAAATGGGAACCTTTGAAGAGGTGAAGATCGACCAGGTGGTCATTGGTTCCTGTACCAACGGCCGGATCCAGGATATCCGTCAGGCGGCGGAGATCTTAAAGGGACGGAAGGTGGCAAAAAATGTCCGCTGCATCGTGATCCCGGCCACCCAGTCCATTTACCTCCAGGCCATGCGGGAAGGTCTTTTAGAGATCTTTATCGAGGCCGGCGCTGTGGTGAGCACTCCCACCTGCGGCCCCTGTCTGGGCGGCTATATGGGTGTTCTGGCAGCGGGAGAGCGGTGCGTTTCCACCACCAACCGGAACTTTGTGGGACGTATGGGCCATGTGGAGTCGGAGGTGTACCTGGCAGGTCCCGCAGTGGCGGCGGCCAGCGCGGTAACTGGAAGGATCTCCGCCCCGTGGGAGCTTGGTTTATAGGAGGGATGCAGCATGCAGGCAGAAGGAAGAGTATTTAAATATGGAGACAACGTGGATACGGATGTGATCATCCCGGCCCGGTATTTAAACGCCACCACCGGAGAGGAGCTGGCGAAGCATTGTATGGAGGACATCGATAAGGAGTTTATCCATAAGGTACAGCCTGGGGACATCATCGTGGCGGAGAAAAATTTCGGCTGCGGCTCCTCCAGGGAGCACGCGCCGTTGGCCATCAAGTGCGCCGGCGTCAGCTGTGTCATTGCCGAGACCTTCGCCCGGATCTTTTACCGCAATGCCATCAATATCGGCCTTCCCATCATCGAGTGTCCGGAAGCCGCTGCGGCCATCCGGGACGGCGACCAGGTGGAGGTGGATTTTGACCGCGGGATCATCCACAACAGGACGAAGGATGAGTCCTACGAGGGACAGGCGTTCCCTCCGTTCATGCAGAAGATCATTGCCGCCGGAGGCCTTGTGAATTATATCAACGCCGGAGCGGAATAGGAATATAAAAAGACAGAAAAAGGCCGGACGGCCCGCCGCAGGAGAGATCCCGCAGCGGGCCGTCCGGTGCGTTACGCCTGCACCGGGCGGGCGCTTACGGAGCTGAAAAATACAGACGCCTGGCCGTTTTCCTCCATCTGGGCCATAAGAGCATTGGAGACGGAGCGGAGCACTGAAAGATGGACGGCCAGGGATAAGTGATCCACGGTCTCCGTGTGTTCCTTTGTGCACCCGTCCACGCCGCCGGCCTCCACCACCCGGTGGAGCAGCTCGGCCTCCTGGGATTCGGTGGGAAGGAGATACAGGCTGGCCTGCAGGGAAAGAAGGGCCGCGATCCCCCAGCCCCACCAGTTGGATACGCCGCTGGCCAGGGTGATATCTGCCGCCTCGCTGGCACAGATCAGCTTTCCGCAGGGAACATGGGCCTCGATCTCATGGCGGTAGGTGCCCATGCCCATTTCATTGCCGCCGTCACCGATGGAGATGGTCTCTGCCCCGAAGGCGCGGGCCTCGGACAGGAACAGGGCAGAGTCGGTGATCATGTCGTCGATGGTCTCGCCACGCATGTTGTGGTAGTGACCGTCCAGAGCCTTTCCAGGCCGCTCCAGGCTGATAAAATGGGTGGGACGGAAGGAGCGGATGCAGTCTCTTATGAAGTCCCCGGATGCGTCCTCAGGGATCATGGAAAGGGCCGCCTTGGGAGCCCGGTAGGAGAGGGCTTCCTCCAGGAGATGGTAGGAGGCCCGGTCTGTGACCACCAGGACCTGGGCTCCGGCCTGGGTAAAGGCAAAGGCCAGGTTGGCGGTGCCGGAGGGGCCGTCGGTCTCTCCGATACAGCCGCCGTCCTCCATGCGGACGGGAAAGCCCGTTAAAAGGATGACACGGGCGGCATGTCTTAAGGATTCGGCTGCTTTTTTGATGGGATTTTCCGGAAGGGACGCAAGAAGGCCCCGGCCGCCCATGTCCTGCTTCATGATCGCATCCAGCTGGTGATAGAAATTCATTTTTTGATCCTCCATGGAAAATTCGCAGATACGCAGGATCCGGCCCTTAAGGGCAATAAAAAAAGACCCACGTATCCCGTTGAGATTCATGGCTCTTACTTAAGGAGGGAGCATCCGGGCAGGAGTCCCTTTAAATAAAAGAATCGTTATTTGTTAAGACCATCTTAGCCTATAACGGGGGAAAAGTCAAGGCTTCCGGGATTTACAAAGGCAGCAGGTTTATAGTAAAATGAGGAGGGGAATACGGCTCCGGGAAACGGATGAAGCCGGAAGAAAACGGAAAAAAGGGGGAGCAGAACGGTGTATGCAGAAAATACGGTCCTGGTGGTAGGCCAGGCCAAGCCCAGCCGGGAGGACGCCATTTATAATCTTCATGGGGAATTTTACATCAGCCTGGTGGTGGAAAGGGACACGGGAAGGATCCTGGACGTGGACTGCAATACGATCCTTTCAGTCACAAAGAACTTTGTGGCGTCCATGTTCGTGGGGAAAAACCTGAGGACTGATACAGAAGTTTTGGAGAGGGAGATAAAGGAACGGTACTTTGCCCTGACCCAGAAGCCTCTTATCGCCTGTATGAAGGACGCCTATAACCGGTACATGATGGCCTGCCAGGGGCCGCGCCAGGGCGGCCGGTGAGCCGGGATGGATCAGACTGGCCTTCTCCCCGGCGGGAAAGACCACCGGGGAGTTTTCTGGCCGCCGGTCCAGGGCCGGGGCATCCGGCTTTTACGGCCAGAACATCGGATCATAGAGATTCCTTCAGCAGCTCATCTACGGTATTACGAAAATCATAAAACAGATCCAGATACCTTCCAATGATGGTCATACAGGCGCTTTTAATGATCGCTCCATCATAATCATGGGCCAGCTCATTCCTGGTCCGGAGCATTTCCAGCCATGTGTCGTCGCTGATCAGCTTTGCCTGGAATGCTTTTTTCAGCACTTCTTTTGGGGAGCCTGTCACAAAATCTGTGATCTCATAGTAGCCTACGATGATATCCTTCATCACCTTCCAGGCCAGATCCATGGTAATGCTGAATTTTGCCGTTGTGCCGCTGAGGACAAAGGAATCGCTCATATCCCTCTGCCTTGCCTCTGCAAGTGCATCCAGGGAACGTTTAAAGCTTTCATATCTCTTATAAAATCTTTCTTCCATATTTTCTGATATCCTCCATTAACAGTTCGTTTGCACAGGTATCCATGTTTACAACATCGATGGAATACAGGGTAGGAATGTCGTCGATCTCATCCCTGCACCGGTCGAAGTCCCTGCATCCGGAGATCGCAATGTCGATATCGCTTCGTTCAGCAGCGGTTCCCTTTGCCCTGGAACCGAATAAGACCACCTCTCTGGCCTGGTATCTGCGGCCGATCTTCACGATTTCCTGTAATATTTCTGCAACCGTCATAAGACCACCCCTCTCTTCCACATGGCTCTATATATGCCCGGAGCCATGTCTGGACCTGTCTTTTATGCCCTGTCTCATGATGGATATTATACAATATACAGAGCCTTCGATACAATACCTAATAAAAATACGATGGGTCCAGGGCCGGGGCATCCGGCTTTTTACGGCCAGAAATGCCGGATTCACGCCCGGAGCGCAGGCGGCATATTCTGATAGAAACAGAAGATGTTCAGAGGTGGTCCATGATTCCCAAGCTGGAAGTCAGTCATTTATGCTATTCCTACCATACGATGGAGGGGGAGACGGAGGCTCTTTCCGATCTGTCCTTTCAGGTGCAGACAGGAGAATTTCTGGCAGTGGTGGGGCCGTCGGGCTGTGGGAAATCCACACTGCTGTCCCTGATCTGCGGCCTTTTAAAGCCGGATTCCGGCAGGATCCTTCTGGATGGCCAGCCGGTTTTGGAAGGAGATACCAGGATCGGCTACATGCTCCAGAAGGATCATCTTTTTGAGTGGAGGACGATACGCTCCAATGCCTGTCTGGGGCTGGAGATCCAGAAAAAGATGGATCCAGACCATGAAAAAAAGGTGGAAGAGCTTCTTAAGGCTTATGGCCTTGGAAACTTTGCCGAAGCCAGGCCCTCGGAGCTTTCCGGCGGCATGCGCCAGCGGGCGGCCCTCATACGGACCCTGGCCCTGGAGCCGGATCTTTTGCTGTTAGACGAACCATTTTCGGCCCTGGACTATCAGACCAGGCTCACGGTCTGCGACGATATCAGCACCATCATCCGCAGCCGGAAAAAGACGGCAGTTCTTATTACACACGATCTTTCAGAAGCTGTGAGCGCAGCGGACCGGATCCTTATCCTGACCCGCCGCCCCGGCCGTATCAAAGATACCATTTCTATTACGTTTCCCAAAGAAGCGGATAGTCCATTGAAAAGAAGAAATTTTCCGGAATTTTCCGTTTATTTTAATGAGGTGTGGAAGATTCTGAAAGAATAGGAACGATCCCAGTGATTTGGAGGTGTCTCATGAAAACGCATGAAACCCTGGCCCAGCAGGAATTTGTGGCAAGACAGCTGCGCCGCCGCCAGATGGTGGTTCTGGCCCGGCTCTTTCTTTTCCTTTCGGTCCTGGTCCTCTGGGAGGCCTGCGCCAGGACCGGTGTGATCAATGCTTTTATTTTCAGCTCTCCATCCCGCATCGTCCGCTGTTTTTTCTCCATGGTGCTGGATGGAAGCATTTTTTTACACACCGGAGTCACTATCCTGGAGACTCTGGTGAGTTTTTTCTTTGTAACTGCGGTGGGGATCCTTGGGGCCGTGGCCCTCTGGTCCAGTAAAAGCCTGGCAGAGATCCTGGATCCCTATCTGGTGATGTTAAACAGCCTTCCCAAATCGGCCCTGGCCCCGATCCTCATTGTCTGGCTGGGGAGCAGCATGAGGACTATTGTGGCGGCCGCCGTTTCGGTGGCCGTATTCGGCTCTATTTTAACGCTCCACAACGGATTTATGTCCATGGACCCGGACCAGGCCCGTCTGATCCGCTCCCTGGGGGGAGGAAAGAGGGAGATCCTGTTTAAGGTCCTTCTTCCCGGATCTGTCCCTCTGATCATCAGCAATATGAAGGTAAACGTGGGGCTCTGCCTGGTGGGAGTGATCATCGGAGAATTTCTGGCCGCCCGGCTGGGGCTGGGATACTTGATCATTTATGGGAGCCAGGTGTTTAAACTGGATCTTGTACTCATGTCCATTGTGATCCTCTGTATCCTGGCAGCCCTTATGTACCAGGGGATCGCCATGGCGGAGCGGCGGGTGAAAAGATAAAAGATCAGCCCCGGTGGGCCTGTTCTGTGAAGAATGGGGGAGCCGGGGTTTTGATAGTCCGCCTGCCGGCACATGTTTCCAACAGGTATAAATCCAGAATGTTTCTGAGTAAATAGTGGGAGAACTGTATATTAAAGGCAATGGTATCGAATCATTGATATCGACGGTTGAAAACACCATGTGCTGAACCGCATGTATGATGGCTTGGAAGATGTTAGTTCGTCACCGTCTTTTCGGTTGCAGCTATAAAAAAGCCGGGGGTGTTTTTGGCAAATGAATGGAGTCAGCAGAGTTCTCAAAAATCAAGTGAAAGGCGGACTTTTTTGATTCCTCAATGTGCAGCACCATTTTCTCTGCGGCTTTTTCCCAATTCCCCTGGAGACAGGGGACGGTGATGGCAAGATGTTCCTGGAAGGTTTCTTCCAGGCGATTATTGGAAACATTTCCAGTCATGTATCGGAGTCTGGTATCCTGGGCATGAATTAGGCGGTAGGACCGGTGGATATAGGTGTTAGGACAGGTTTCAATGATCATTAAGTGAAAACGGGAATCCAGATCGTAAAAATAATCATTGTTCTGAAAACATTCATTATCTGAATTTTTGTGTGAGAAAATATGATAAAACTCGGTCAGTGATTCCTGGGGGAGAAGGGCCCCATAATTCATGAGAGCATAAGGCTCATAAAGCAGTCTCATTTCATATATCATATTTATTTCTCTGACAGAAAGTGGTGTAACCATAATTCCACGCTTGGATCGGATCTGAATCAGGCCCTCCTGTTCCAGGCGGCTTAGAGCGTCCCGGACCGGGGTCCGGCTTAGATTCATATCTTCAGTTAACATCTCTTCGTTTAAAAAAGCGCCTGGTGCATATTCGCAGGTAATGATTTTCTGGCGGATATGGTGATAGGCCAATGTCTTTAAATTGGTTTTTGGCATATGTTTTTACTTCCCTGTGTGTTGTATACGATAAAATCTTAGCATATTTTTGAGGTGGTTGCAATATTTTGGCGGAGAAAATCGAGTTTTAGTCAAAATTGATAAAAAATTATAATAAAATTCTATAATCATACACAAAAATATGATTAATACACATATTTGCATTGACATGATGTCGTAATATGTCTATAATCTGATATATACAACAATGAATACAAGATGAAATATATCAGACAAAATAAAGGGTAAAGAGTGAAGCAGGAAAGGAGAAATTATATGGCAACAGCGAAGTGTCTGGAAGGCTTAGAACCAAAGCGTGTATTTGAAGTATTCAGTGAATTGAGCGAGATTCCCCATGGTTCAAAAAACGAGAAGGCGATCAGTGATTATATCTACACATTCTGTAAAAAACTGGGGCTGGAAACCTATCAGGATAAAACCAATAATCTTATTATTAAGAAACCAGCTACTTCTGGATATGAAAATGCTCCTACTGTAGTCCTTCAGGCTCATTTGGATATGGTCTGTGAAAAAAATGCCGATACAGTTCATGATTTCAAAAAGGATCCTATTCGGATTATGCGGGATGGGGATCGTATTTATGCAGATGGAACTACGTTAGGCGCAGATAATGCCACGGGTCTTGCTTTTGCTATGTGTGTTCTGGAATCAAAGGAGATTCCTCATCCAGCATTAGAGGTTGTTTTTACTGCTGATGAGGAAGCAGGAATGAGTGGGATAAAAGCTCTTGATTTTTCCAGAATAAAAGGAAGAGTGATTCTTAACCTGGATTGCAGTGATGAAGGAATCGTAGTGGGTTGCGCGGGTTCCTCTGTGGTCCGGATGAAATTGAAAGCAGCTAGAGGGCCATTGAAAGATAGTATGGTGTGTATGAAATTAAAGATTCGCGGTTTGAAAGGCGGGCACAGTGGATTGGATATCACGAAGGAAAGGGGAAACGCCAATGTGATTATAACAAGAATTCTTGTGGACGCAGAAAATGAACTGGGAGCTCAGCTTTCATGGATTTCCGGTGGACTTCAGACCAATGCAATTTGTCGCGAGGCTGAAGCTGTTGTGGCTGTCGAGGAAAAAAAGAGGAATGAATGGAAAGTACTCATTGAGAGATGGGAAAATATATTAAAAAAGGAATTTAAGGTAAGTGATCCGGAAGTTACAGTTATTTCTGAGGAAGTAGGAAATGCAGACGATTGCTTTGATCAGGCAGGAACGGAGAGAGTGCTTGACTTTTTGATGAATATTGATAGTGGATTAATTGCAATGAACATGGAAGTTCCTGGTGTTGCAGAAACAAGTGGCAATGTTGGGACCATATCAACAGAAGGGGAGGAGATTACTGTCCGGGTTAATTATCGAAGTGGTTTGGAAAGTAAGAAGCGGTACATAGTGGAAAAGAATAGGCGTCTTGCAAGGGCTTTCGGTGCGGATTTTTTAGTGGAATCTGATTCTCCAGAGTGGGAGTACAAAGCTGATAACCGTTTAAGCAGTTTGGTTCAGAAAGTTTTTGAAAAACGATATGGAAAGAAAATGGTAGTAGAGGTATCTCATGGTGGAAATGAATGTGGAACATTTTTTAAACAGTTTCCAGATGCAGATATCGTATGCTCCGGCACACAGATTACCGGAGCCCATACGCCAAAAGAAAGCGTTATGGTGAGTACTATCCAGAAGGAATGGGAAATGCTTTGCCTCACTTTAAAGGAAATGCTTGAATATTAAAACAATGAAATGGGGTTCCATTTTCATAGGAATAAAATAATTTAATGTATAATTAAAAGGAGGAAAAACAATGAGAAAGAGGTTGGCAGTAATGTTGGCGGCAGTAATGGCGGTATCTCTGGCAGGCTGTGGAAGCACTCCGAAGGAAAGCAGTACAGAGGCAGCTGGAGCTTCGGAAACTCAGGCAGAGAGCGTAGCGACAGAAGGAGAGGAGGATTTTAAAATTGGTATTTTAACTTCTACCGTATCCCAGGCAGAGGAGGAATACCGGGCCGCAGAGTCTGTGAAGGAAAAATATGGAGACCGTATTATCCACCAGACTTTTCCGGATAAAGCGTCCAGTGAACAGGAGACCACTATTTCAATCGCTCTTTCCATGGCAGCAGATCCTGATGTAAAAGCAATTATCTGTAATACGGCGATGGAAGGTACGGCAGCTGCAATGGAAAAGGTACGGGAAAAGCGGCCAGACATTTTGCTTCTGGCAGGCGTACCCAATGAGGCACCAGATGTGATCTGTGCTGCAGCGGATTTAGTATTTCATCCAGATGTGGCAGAGATGGGTACTATGGTGGCAGAGGCCGCAGCAGAAATGGGAGCAACAACAGTAGTCCACTACTCTTTCCCGCGCCATATGGCTCAGCCACTAAATATTGCAAGACATGATAATATGAAGGCAAAGTGTGAGGAGCTGGGACTGACTTTTGTTGATGGAACTTCTCCAGATCCCCAGGGTGACGCAGGAATTGCTGCAACACAGCAGTATATATTAGAGGATGTGCCGCGTAAGGTGGCAGAGTATGGCGAGAATACGGCTTTCTTTGGAACTAATGCAGGGCAGCAGGAACCTATGTGTAAAGCTGTTTTTGAGTCCAAAGCAATTTATCCCCTTCCAGATAATCCTAGCGTTTTTTACGCTTTCCCGGGGGCTTTAGGGATTGAAGTTCCAGAAGATAAAAAGGGCGACGTTTCCTTCATGCAGGAGCAGATCAGCACAAAGCTTGCAGAGAATGATATGAGCGGCCGGATGGGCGCATGGAGCGCACCGATGCACACTATGTTCATTGAAGGGGCAGTAGAATATGCAATGGAATATTGCAACGGCGAGTTTACGGAACGGGCAGATCTGGATAAATTTACAGAAATTTTTTCCGAATTTGCAGGCGGAGATGTCAGTGTACGCAAATATACTGATATTGAAACAGGAACCAGCTATGATAATTTCTTTGTCGTATTAGGAAAGTTCATTCAGCTGTAAAAAGAAAATGGGAAAGGGATTAGACGCCGCTAAACCGCGGCATCTAATCTCTTCCTTGCTA
>NZ_JAXXBR010000092.1:0-36534 GCF_037242085.1 Alitiscatomonas sp.
TCAAGACGACGCCCTCTCACGGCGTAAACCCGGGTTCGATTCCCGGACAGGTCACGATTTAAACCGGTTATCTGAAATTCAGATAGCCGGTTTTTTGTTTCCAGTATCCTGCCGAGCAGGACCTCCTTCGGAAAGCCCGGCCCCCACTCCTGTTCTTTAAAGCTCCTGGACACAAAATGGGATGCTGCCGGAGCCGGAAAAAAGCCCGCTCCACGCTGCATCCCATTTTTAATTTTATCTGCGGCTCCTATTCCACCTCGTCCTCGCTGACCAGCTCGTCGTACTCTGCGGAGTCCAGAAGCTCGTCAAAGGCGTCTGCCACGATCTCATACTCCTCATCGCTGTCAATGTTCTCCAGATCCGGATTTCCATTGATATCTTCCACATAACGGTATAAGTAAACCTCTCCGTCTTCGGCCTCTCTGCCATCCAGGGGAAGAAGGGCGATATACTCTTTCTCTCCAGCCTCAAAAATCGTCAGCACCACGCACTCCAGCTCTGTGCCGTCGTCCAGAGTCAAGGTCACTGTCATCTCTTCATCGTTCTCAGCGTCCGGGTTTACAGGACCGTTCTTTAAATTTTCGTTTGCCATAACCGTTCCTCTCTTTTTTCAAGTGTACCATATTTTTATAAGGTAAATACAGCATATCAGTAAACCCCGTAAAAATCAATACTCAATTCCCTTTCTTGCCAAAATCCCCCGGTCATAGGGGTGTCTGACCTTTTGGATCTCCGACACATAATCAGCGGCTCCGAGGATCCGCTCCGACGGCGATCTGCCGGTCAGTACCACCTCCAGCCCACCGGGCCTGTCCTCCAGAAACTCCAGGACCCGTTCCTCGGGCACCATGCCGTAGGTCATGGCCGCCATGATCTCGTCCAGGATCAGAAGGTCCGCCCCCTCCGCCAGCTCCACGGCTCGGAAAAACTGTTCCAGATTCCACCGGGCTGCCTGCTCTCTGGTCTCCCGGTCCATGGCCGATACGAAGCCGAAGGTCCTTTCACAGGGGATCACCGTGATCCCTGGAATATGGCCCAGTACGGCCACCTCCCCGGAATCGTCGCTTTTTAAAAACCGCACCATCACCACCTTAAGCCCACGTCCGGCGGCCCGGACAGCCATTCCCACAGCCGCGCTGGTCTTTCCCTTTCCGTCTCCGCAGTAAATATGCACCAATGCCATCTGCTGTCCCTTCTCCTTCCATACACTGTCCTGTCCATACGGCTCCTCAGTCCATGCATTCCTTCACGAACCGGGAGATCTCCTGCTTTCTGTGATACCGTTCCTTCACCGCGCAGAGATGGAGCCGCTCCTTCGCCCGGGTCATGGCCACATAAAAGAGACGCCGCTCCTCCTCGATGTCTGCCGGAAGCCCCGCCTTGTGGTGGGGGACGATGCCCTCGTTGGCATCAACGACAAATACGATCCTGTATTCCAGCCCCTTGGAGCTGTGCATGGTGGAGAGGGTCACTCCCTCCGGCCTGCCCGGCTCCTTTGCCTCTCTTCTCTTTTCCTTCAGCGTCTCCTCATACTGGCGGATGTGCTCCTTCCATTGCTCCAGGGTGGAGAAGCCGGCCGCGCTCTCTTCGATCTGGCTGGCAATATCGAAAAATTCCTCTGGACGGATCCGCCGGAATGCGGCAAATTCCTTTAAATAATCATCATAGCCAACAGCCTGGCGGATGTAGTGGATGGCAGGGCCGGGCCTCAGCCGTCCGATGGTCCGCAGATCCCCCTCCAGATCCATGACCCGCTCCTGCATCCAGTCCCGGTCCCGGTAAAAATCCCTGACCTGGTCCAGGGACACCAGGGGCGTTTCAAAGGCGTCCCTGGAAAAATACCGGTTGGGCCGGTTCATGATCCGGAAGAAATCGCTGCGGGCCTGGCTCCCATGGCCCAGCTCCAGATACGCCATCAGATCCTTTGCGATCCAGTGGCCGTAGAGGCTGGGGATCACATCCCGCATGGAAAAGGGGATGTTATATTCCATCAGTTTTTCTGCCAGAAGCCCCGTTCCGTTCCCGGTCCGGAACAGTACGGCCATGTCCTCAAAGGCAAAGCCCGCCTGGGCGTACTGGCGGATCCGCCTGGCCGTTCCCTCGGCCTCTGCCAGAGGATTTTCATACACGGATACATCCACGGGGCGTCCGGAGCCATGGACCGGAACCAGTTCCTTTTTAAAACGGACCTGGTTCCGGGATATGAGCTTTAAGGAGGTCTCCACGATCTCCCTGGAGGAACGGTAGTTTTCCGCCAGGAGCACGCGGCGGGCCCCCGGATAGTCCTTTTCAAAGCCCAGCATGATCTCCGGCTTCGCTCCCCGGAACCGGTAAATGGACTGGTCGTCATCTCCCACGATGAAAAGATTATTTTCCGGCAGAGCCAGCATCTTCACGATCTCATACTGGATCTGGTTGATATCCTGAAATTCATCCACTAAAATATACCGGAATTTCCTCTGGCAGGCAGAAAGGATATCCTTTCTCTGGGAAAACAGCTCATAGCACATGACCAGCATATCGTCGAAATCCAGCTTTCCCCTGGCCCGCAGCATATCCTCATAGCCGGTGTACAGCCGTTTGAACCATTCCTCCGGACAGTTCTGGGAATAGTAGCAGGAAAGGTCCATCTGGCTTCCCTTTACATAGCTGATCTCGTTGATCACGGCGGAGATGAACTCGCCCTCATCCTCCACCTCCAGTTCGGAATTTTCGAGAAATTCCCTGAAATACTGGCGTTTTTCCTCCTCCCCCAGGACACAGCCCGCCGGAAACCGGTACGCCAGCTTAAGGATCCTGTAAAAAACAGAGTGGAAGGTACCAAAGGTCACCCTTCCACTTTCTGTATCGTTTTCTCTGACCGCCGGTCTCAGGGAATAGAACCGTTCCTCCATCTCCCTGGCCGACGCCTTTGTAAAAGTGATCACAAGGATCTCTGACGGGCGGACTCCCGACTCCAGGAGTCCTGCGATCCTGTGAGTGATCACCGTGGTCTTTCCGGACCCCGGCCCCGCCAGGACCATCATGGGCCCCGTCTTATGAGACAGGGCCGTTTTCTGCGCTTCGTTAAATTTCATCATTTACCTGCTGAAAGCAACTTTCTCTTTTCCTGTCCTACGCCTCCAGAAGTGCGATCCCCTTCCTGATCCGCTCCAGGGACTCCTCTTTTCCAAGTACCTCCATGATCTCAGTGGCTCCTGCCGGGGTCATCTGCTTTCCGGAAACCGCCGTGCGGATGGGCCACATCACGAAGCCGGTCTTTACGCCCTTTTCCGCCACATAGGCGGCCAGGGTCTCATAAAGAGCATCGTTGGAATAATCCTCCTGGGCCTCCAACAGCGGAAGCACCTCCTTTAAGGTCTCCAGGGAGGTCTCCTTTGTGGTCTTCATCTTTTTATGAACATACATCTCCGGATCATACTCCGGAAGCGTCTCAAAGAAATCCACCTGGGCCGCAATGTCCGGGAATACCTCGATCCTGGTCTTTACCATGGCGGCGATCTTCTTAAGATCCAGGGGCTTTGTGATGGCGGCCTTTAAATAAGGCTCCGCCTGGGCATAGAAGGGCTCGAAGTCCATCTTCTTTAAATATTCCCCATTCATCCAGCGCAGCTTTGTCATATCAAACACTGCCGGGGATTTGCTCATGTTGTGGTAGTCAAATTCCTTCACCAGCTCCTCCAGGGTAAAGAACTCCTGGTTGCCTGCCGGGGACCAGCCTAAGAGAGCTACGAAGTTTACGATGGCCTCTGTTAAAAAGCCCTGCTCTAAAAGGTCCTCAAAGGAGGAATGACCGCTTCTCTTGCTTAATTTTTTATGCTCCTCGTTGGTGATGGTAGGACAGTGGACGTACACCGGCACCTCCCAGCCGAAGGCCTCGTAAAGACGGTTGTATTTGGGGGAGGAGGACAGATACTCGTTTCCTCTCACCACATGGGTGATCCCCATCAGATGGTCGTCCACCACGTTGGCGAAGTTGTAGGTGGGGTATCCGTCGGATTTAATGAGGACCATATCGTCCAGCTCCGAGTTATCCACACTGATATCGCCGTAAATGTCGTCGTGGAAGGTGGTGGTCCCCTCCTTGGGGTTATTCTGACGGATCACGAAGGGCATTCCGGCCTTCAGATTGGCCTCCACCTCTTCCTTGGAAAGGCCCAGGCAGTGCTTATCATAGGCCATGATCTCCTCTCCGTTGACGTTCTTCTTTAAGGAATCCAGACGCTCCTGGGTACAGAAGCAGTAATAGGCCTCGCCCTTTTCCACCAGCTTTTTCGCGTACTCCATATAGATCCCGGATCTCTGGCGCTCGCTCTGTACATAGGGGCCGTAACCGCCGTCCTTATCCGGTCCCTCATCATGGATCAGTCCCGTTTTTTCCATGGTACGGTAGATGATGTCCACCGCTCCCTCCACGTACCGCTCCTGGTCCGTGTCCTCGATGCGGAGGATGAAATCCCCGCCCTCATGCTTGGCGATCAGATATGTGTAAAGCGCGGTCCTTAAATTTCCCACATGCATCCGGCCTGTGGGGCTCGGCGCAAACCTTGTTCTCACTTTTCCCATTTTTTTCTTCTCCTGTCATTTCCATAGAATTTTAAGGGGCTTTCCCCATGTTTCTCTTTTATGCCGCCATATCCAGCAGATGGCAGGCCAGATTAAAGTATACCATCAGACTCACCGCGTCCACGATGGTGGTGATCATGGGCGACGCCATAATGGCCGGATCCAGCTTTAATACCTTGGCCCCGATGGGCAGGGTACAGCCGATGGTCTTGGCCGCCACCACAGTGGCAAACATACTGATGACCACCGTAACGCAGATCATGGTGTTTCCCGGATACTGGATCATCAGGCGGATAAAGTTCACCACCGCCAGCACAAAGCCCACCATAAAGCCGACCCGGATCTCCTTCCATAAGACCTTTAATACGTCCGACGGCTCGATCTCTCCCAGGGCCATGCCGCGGATCACCATGGTGCTGCTCTGGCTTCCCGAGTTTCCGCCTGTATCCATTAACATCGGGATAAAGCTTACTAACAGCGGCACCGCCGCAAAGGCAGTCTCATATTTTACCAGGATCGCACCAGTGATGGTGCTGGACAGCATCAGGATCAGAAGCCACGGGATCCTGTTTTTTGCAAGCTGGAACACGCTGGTCTTTAAATACGGCTTTTCACTGGGCAGCATGGCGGCCATCTTCTCGAAGTCCTCGGTGGCCTCTTCCTCCATGACCTCCATCACATCGTCTACGGTGATGATCCCCACCAGACGATCCTCGCTGTCCACCACAGGGATACATAAAAGGCCGTATCTGTTCATCATATCCGCCACAGCCTCCTGGTCCTCGGTGGTGGTCACCTTGATCACATGGGTGTCCATAATAGTCTCCAGGCGTGCCTCATAGGCGTTCATCAAAAGCTCCTTGACCGTGACCACGCCCTCCAGATGGCGCTTTTCATCCATCACATAGCAGGTATAAATGGTCTCCGAGTCCACGCCGTGATGACGGATATAGGCAAAGGACTGCTCTACGGTCATGTTCTTTTTCAGGCCCACATACTCGGCCGTCATGATGCTTCCGGCGCTGTTCTCCGGATAATTTAAGAACTGGTTGATGAGCTTTCTCGTATCCGGCGTCGTATTCTTCAGAACGCGGCGCACCACCGTTGCCGGAAGCTCCTCCAGCATATCCACCGCGTCGTCCACATACAGGTCCTCTACGATCTCTGAAAGCTCCTTATCCGTGATGCTGTTGATGATGTGGCTCTGGCTTTCCGCCGGAAGCTCCGCAAATACGTCCGTGGCCAGGGCCTTGGGCAGCATACGGAACACGATCACGGTCTTTTCCGAATCCAGTTCTTCCATAAATGAGGCGATATCCACCTCGTTGATCTCCAGAAGGGCTTCCTTTAACTGCCGGTACTTTTTTTCCTCCGCCAGCCTTAAAAGCTTCTCCTTCTCTTCATTTTCCATAACTTCGTTTGACATCGTTTCTTCCTCCACTCCATATTTTTACCGGCATGGAGGCAAAACGTCCATTAAGAACGGCAATACACATAATGGGACTGCATTATGTCTATTGCCTCAGGTTCCGGGTGGGCGTCTGCCTCTGTCTTGCAACTTCGGCCTTCCATTATGTGCTCACATCCTTTCTTTTCTGGTCTGCCTTTCACATTATAAGTAAATTTTATCCAAATGGCAACCGCTTACGCAGGATTTTCCCAAAAACTTTGTATTCATCCAGCCGTGCGGCAAAGCTCTCCCATCACTTCTGCTCAGGAATGTAAAATTCTGCCTTTCCGCAGTCCTCGCACCGAAGGACCTGCACGTCCAGTGATCCGCTGGCAAGACGGTTCCAGTCACTGAAAAAGAAGGTCTCCTCCCCCAGCTTAAGCTTCATGGATCCCAGATCCAGCATCTCCCCACCGCAGCGGAGACATGTTTTCCCGGTCCGCTTCTGTTCCCGGTCCTCCCTCTCCTTCTCCTGCTTTTCCTCTCTGGTCCTTTCCGCCTGCTCCACAAATTCCCGCAGCTCCTCCCGGGATTCTGCCCGGCCCGTTTCCCAGGCCAGAAGGCCCCGCTCCACATTGGTCATGGGAGAATATTTCTCATAGCATTCCTTACATACGGTCTGGGTCCCATTGCCGCAGTACAGGGATTTTCTCTCCCACCGCCCCAGGGATCTTCCGCAGAAAATACAGATCTTTTCCATATACATGCCTCCTTCCCGCTCTTTTCTTTATCCTATCACACTGGCCGGCTCCTTTCAACTGCGGAGGCAGTCCAGGCGGTTGACTTATGGCGGAATTTGCCGTATAATATCCACAGAAAACGACCATCTGCACAGGTCGTTTTTTTGTCTGGCTGTACCCCGGCCGCCGTCACGGCCCGGGATGCCTTCATACAGACCTTACATAAAATTACGAGAGGAGAACCAAACCATGTCATCTGAAAACAAAATGGGGGTCATGCCCATCAACAAGCTGATCCTGTCCATGTCCATCCCCATGATGCTGTCCATGCTGATCCAGGCCCTTTATAACATTGTAGACAGCATGTTCGTGGCCCAGATCAGCGAAAACGCCCTGACGGCCGTATCCCTGGCCTTCCCGGCCCAGAACCTGATGATCGCCGTAGCCACCGGCACAGGCGTCGGCATCAACGCCACCCTTTCCAGAAGCCTGGGCGAAAAAAACTTCCAGAAGGCCAACCGCATCGCCATCCACGCCCTGTTCCTGGCCTTCATGAGCTTTCTGGCTTTCGCCGTTTTCGGCCTGTTTTTCGCGGAGCACTTTTTCCTGGCCCAGACCAGGGACCCGGAGATCGTGGAGATGGGCACCGCCTACCTCCAGATCTGTACCGTCCTTTCCTTTGGGCTCTTCGGCGAGATCGCCTTTGAGCGGCTCATGCAGTCCACCGGCCGGACCTTTTACTCTATGATCATCCAGGGAACGGGAGCGATCTTAAATATCATCCTGGACCCCATTATGATCTTTGGTCTCCTGGGCTTCCCGAAAATGGGGGTAGCCGGAGCGGCCCTGGCCACTGTCACCGGGCAGATCATTGCCCTGATCCTGGGCTTTGTCCTGAATACCACCAGAAACCACGAGATCCATCTGGCCTTTAAGGGCTTCCGGCCGGAAAAGGAGATCATCGGCCATATTTATGCCGTGGGCATCCCGTCCATCATCATGGCCTCCATCGGCAGCGTCATGACCTTTGGCATGAATAAGATCCTCATTGCCTTCACCTCCACGGCCACCGCCGTATTCGGAGTGTACTTTAAGCTCCAGAGCTTCGTGTTCATGCCCGTATTCGGCTTAAACAACGGTACTGTGCCCATCATTGCCTATAACTTCGGTGCCGGAAGACCGGACCGGATCGTGAAGACTTTGAAGCTGTCCATCGCCTACGCCGTTTCCATTATGATCGCGGGGCTGCTGCTGTTCAACCTGGCTGCTGAGAATCTTCTAATGATCTTCAATGCCTCTGACTCCATGCTGGAGATCGGCGTGCCGGCCCTTAAGATCATCTCCCTGAGCTTTATCTTAGCCGGCTTCGGCATCGCCTGCTCCTCCCTGTTCCAGGCCATGGGCCACGGCATGCTGAGCCTGTGGGTGTCTGTTTTAAGACAGCTGGTGATCCTCCTTCCCGCGGCCTTTCTTTTCGCAAAGACCCTGGGGCTTTCCTACGTATGGTTCGCCTTCCCCCTGGCAGAGGTTTTTTCCGCCGGGATCAGCGCCGTATTCCTGCGCCATGTTTACAAAAAGGAGATCCTTCCTCTGAAACAGTCCTTCAGCCGGGAGAAATAAGATACAAAAGAAAAAAGCTGCCTTCCGGGACCATGATCTATGGTCACCGGAAGGCAGCTTTTTCGTTTTATTTTTCCTCAAAGGGATATCCCAGACGTTTAAACACCATATCATAGCCGTCGTTCCCATAATTTAAGGACCGGTTCACCCGGCTGATGGTGGCGGTGGAAGCGCCGGTGCGCTCCGCGATATCCAGATACGTTTTCTTTTCCCGGAGCATCTTGGCGACCTCATACCTCTGGGACAGGGACAGCAGTTCATTGACCGTACACACGTCCTCAAAAAACGCGTAGCACTCCTCCGGAGACTTTAAGGTCAGCACCGCTTCAAAAAGATGGTCCACAGCTTCCGTTTTTATCTTTTTATTCATGTTCAGACTCCCCTTTGTGAGACATATTTTTTCCATTATCCGATGGTTTCCCAGCAGCTTCCCTGCCCGATACACAAGTAACATTTTAACACATTAAAGTTTTTAAGTCCAGTCATTTACAAAATATATTTATAAAAACCGCTGTTCTCCCCCCCTACGTCAGCAAGAACTGCTCCACCACCATTGCAACTCCGTCGTCGTTGTTGGAGGCAGTGATATGATCCGCCGCCTTCCGGACCGGCAGCACTGCGTTTTCCATGGCCACCCCCAGGCCTGCATACCGGATCATGGAAAGATCGTTATAGCCGTCACCGCAGGCGATCATCTGCTCCCGGGACAGTCCCGACACCTCCAGAAGCCGCTCCAGGCTCTGGGCCTTATCGATGCCCCTGGGAAGGATCTCCAGGAAAAACGGCTCTGACCGGTAAACGCTGAAATTTTTTCCCAGGGCCGCCTTCACCCTGGGCTCCACCATGGCCAGATAATCCCCATCATCCATCATCAGGAACTTGGGAACTGGAAAATCCACATAGGACGCCAGATCTGCCTTCTCCACCACCTCCATGGAGTTGATGCGGCTCTCCAGCTTTCCATAGGGGCATTCTGCGTTATTGGTGATGATGCGGCTGTCCTCATATGTCAAAATATCCACCCGGTGCTCCTCTGCCAGACCGATGATGGTCCGGTTGGACTCCACCGGCAGCTCCCGGGAAAATACCACCTCCCCGGTGGTGCAGTTCATGATCCGTCCGCCGTTATAGGACAGGATAAAGCCGCCGTAGGCTTTCAGATCCAGCTCCTCCGCCAGGGGCATGACCCCCTGGGTCGGCCTCCCGGAGGCCAGCACCACCTTTTTCCCCCTGGCCTGGGCCTCCATCAGGGCCTTTTTCGTCCGGGGCGTGATCACCTTATCCCGGTTCGTCAGCGTGCCGTCCAGATCCAGCACGATGATCTCATATTGGTTCTGCTTCATTTCTAAACTCCTTGGTCATTTTCTGTTTCTTCCAGACAGATCTCCCGGATCCTCTTTCTCAGGGGCAGAAGGAAGGAAGGCGACACCGACAGCTCCCGGATCCCCATTTTCAGAAAGACTTCCGTAAGGGAAGGATCCGCTGCCAGTTCTCCGCAGATCCCGGCCCGGATCCCGGCTTTTTGGGCGTTTTCCGCCACGTATGCAATGAGCCTCAGGACCGCCGGATGTCGGGGATCGTAAAAATCATCCAGCCGGTCATTCTGCCGGTCCGCCGCCAGGGTGTACTGGGTCAGATCGTTGGTGCCGATGCTGAAAAAATCCACCTTTTCCGCCAGCTCTCCGCTTAAAATGGCAGCCGCCGGAGTCTCGATCATAATGCCCAGGTCCACATGGCCCATGGGGATCCCTTCCCGTTCCAGCTCCTCCCGGACCTGGAACGCCATGGCTTTGGCCTCCTCCACCTCCCAGAGGGAGGCCACCATGGGAAACATCACCGAGACCTTCCCATAGGCGCTGGCCCGGTAGATGGCCCGCAGCTGGGTGCGGAAGATCTCCGGCCGCTTCAGGCAGATCCGCAGGGCCCTGAAGCCCATGGCCGGATTGGCCTCTTTTTCTATGCCAAAATAGTCTGCTGTCTTATCTGCCCCAATGTCCAGGGTGCGGATGACCACCTCTCTTCCGCCCATGCGCTCTGCTGTCTGGCGGTAGGCAGAAAACAGCTCGTCCTCTGTGGGGTACGTCTCCTTTTCCAGATATAGAAATTCACTCCGGAACAGGCCCACGCCTGCGCCCCTGGATCCCAGGACCGCCTCCACATCCTCCGGACCTCCGATATTGGCGTAAAGCTCCACCCGGGTCCCGTCCCGGGTCACATCCGGCAGGTCCCGGATCTCCAGCAGAAGCCTTGCCGCTTCCTCCTGGCGGGCCTTTTTTTCCTTCAGCCTTTCAAGGGTCTCCGGATCCGGATCCACATAGAGGATCCCCTCCTCCCCGTCGATGGCCGCCAGTCTTCCGTCCCATTCCCGGGCCACAGGAACCGACACCAGGGCCGGGATCTCCATGGTCCTTGCCAGAATGGCTGTGTGGGAATTGGCAGAGCCCTGCTCGGTCACAAAGCCCAGGATCTTTTTCTTATCCAGAAGAACGGTCTCGCTGGGAGCCAGGTCCCTGGCTGCAAGGATCACCGGCTCTGAAAGGGCCGGTCCCCTTCCGCACCGTCCGCCGCCCTTTTCCTCTTCCTCCAGGATCCGCAGGAGACGATCCGACACATCCCGGATATCCGCAGCCCTGGCCCTCAGATACTCGTCCTCCATCTCCAGGAACAGACGGCAGAGCTCGTCCCCCACCGTTTCCACTGCAAAGGCAGCGTTGACCCTCTCTCCTGTGATCGCCCTGGTCACAGAATTTCTGTATTCCTCATCCTTAAGAAGCATCCGGTGGCCCATGAACACCGCAGCGCTGTCTGCTCCTGCCTCTCCCAGAGCCCTCTCATACAGGGCTTCCAGCTCCTTTTCCGCCTGCTCCAGGGCCCGCTCATAGCGCGAAAGCTCCCTCTCTGTGTCCTCCACCTGCCGCCGGACCACGCTCGGTTCTTCTTTCTCATAGTACTGGAGCCTTCCCACCGCAGTTCTTTTTAAGACTGATCTTCCTCTGACTATTTCCATACTCCGGTTCCTCCATCCTTTTATTCTAAACATATTTCCTCCAGGAATCAACACCTTCCCCCATCTATGCTGAAAAAAGTGATACTCTTCCGGAGGTCTTGACATTTTTGTCTCCAAAACTCATAATATAACCATACATACTCTTACAAAGGAGGACCTTATGAAATATTTAAATCAGCTGGATCATCCAGATATCCCGTATCCCACCGACGCCGCCACCGAGGGCAGCCGCTTCCACGATCTCTCCATTAAGGAGGCGGGCTGCGGCCTCTGCTCCCTGGCTATGATGGTGGACCGTCTCACCACAAAGACCATTTCCTTAAAGCGCCTGATCGCCCTTTCCTTAAAGCATAAGGCCAATCTCCATCCCGGAACGGATATGAAGATCCTGGGGCCCGTGGTGGCGGATCTGTACGATCTGGACTTTTCCACCACCAACAGCGTGAAAAAGGCCATGCAGCACTTAAAGAACGGCGGCAGCGTCATCGCCAACGTGGGCGGAGACCGGGAAGGCTATACCGGAGTATTTTCCCACGGCGGCCATTATGTCCTGCTTTTATCCGCCGGAAAGGACAGCATCTGTGTCCTGGATCCGTCTTTAAAGGAGGGCAAATATGAAGAACCGGGAAGAGAGGGAAAGGTGCGTCTGGACGCTCCCTTTGCCTACTGCTCCCCGGAACTGATGGAAAAGGAAACAGATAACCGGAATCCCGGCTTTTACCTTTTCTCCAGAAAAGAGCCCTGTTAAAGCAGCGGTCACACCTCAGCCATCCTGCGGTGATACCGGATGAAAAGGATGGCCGATAAAAGCGCCGCCGCACAGACCCAGACCGCCCGTTCTGCCAGCACCTGGCAGAGCAGGGCGCTGGCGGCCGCACCGGCCACAAATACCAGGTCGATCCAGTAATACCATAATCCGTGCTTCCTCTGCTCGCCGTTATTTTCAAGAGTTCCCACAGCCAGAAGCTCGGTCCCGCTTCTTAAATTTCCTGTACACATGGTCGTAGCAAAGGCCATGCCGTGCATCTTCCGGAACGCCTCCACCTGCATGGCGCAGGAAAAACCGATCAGACAGTTCACCAGAGAGTTCCACTTCTGGGGCATGAATCCGGCCAGGACCATCACCAGAAGCTCCAGCCACAGGATCCCCTCTTTCCAGTGGACCGTTCCGTTTTCTCCCACCCGCATACGGATCCATTCCGTCAGAAAGATCCCCGCCGCATAGGCGGCCACCGGGATCAGATACCGTCCGGCCATAGCCAGATCTCCCCGGGCCAGGCTGATCCCCATAAGGGCGATATTTCCCGTTTCCGCAGTGGCAAATACCTGGCCCCGCACCAGATAGGAATACGCGTCCAGAAACCCGCCGGAAAACATCAGGATCGAACCCAGGCGTATGGATTCGGATACTTTTTTACTCGTCAGCATGTACTTCTCCTTGAATCCAAAGGCCCCACTGCCGCTGTGCAAAACGCGCAGGAAGGACAGTGAGGCCTTATCTGTACTTTCTTGTTTATTTATCCCGCCATTTGGCGTAAAGCGTCATGGGACCGGTGACCGTATCCTTTGACAGATCCCAGGGGATCGTCAGGTTTTCGTCTGTATACCAGCCCTCAAATACGCTTCCCTCCCGGACGGGCTCCTCCGGCACTGTCACCAGATCGCCGTACATCCGCTTCTGGCTCTCCACCACAGTCCCGCCCCGGGCGTCAAAATCCACCATGTATCCACGGTTGGCATAACCGATCCCAAAACAGATCACCAGGGCTGCCCCCAGGACAATGATGATCCAGTTTAAGGACCGTTCTGAGATCTTCACATATTTATAAAGACCCCGGAATTCTCTCTCCGGCTCCTTGTCCTGTTCCGGAGAGCCTCCGTTTTCTCTCTTATCTTCCATCTCTTACTTACGCACCAGATACTTACGCATATCAATGGCGCAGGCTACCAGGATGATCAGACCCTTGATGATGTAAAGCATGTTGGGGTCAACGGAAAGGAAGTTCAGTCCGGCGAAGATGATCTGCAGCAGCAGAACGCCTACTACGATGCCGCTGATGCGTCCGATACCGCCGACGAAGGATACGCCGCCGATTACGCAGGCCGCGATGGCGTCACACTCATAGTTGAGACCTGTATTGGCGTTGGCAGATGCAATACGGGCGCCGTCGAAGAAACCGGTGATGCCGTACATAACGCCGGCAAGCATGAATACCAGGATGATGGTACGGGCCACGTTTACGCCGGATACATTGGCTGCTTCCTCGTTGGAGCCAACGGCAAACATATTCTTTCCGAAGGTGGTCTTGTTCCAGATCACCCACATAACGGCTGTCAGGATCACTGCATACAGAACGTATCTGGGGATGGCAACGCCGCCGATGGTGAATAAGGTTCCTGTGATCAGGGAACGGTAGCTGTCGGTCAGTCCGCTTAAGGTCTGTCCGTTGTTGACACCGTTCATTAAGTACATAAGGATGATACCGTATGTGATCAGCTGGGTGGACAGGGTCACGATAAAGGGATGCAGTTTAAATTTCGCAACGCTGAAGCCGTTTACGAAGCCAACGGCAGCGCCTACGCCCAACACGATCAGAAGCACCACTGGAATGGGCATCGCGGATGTCATGTTGGGGAATACCTTAAATACAGTGGTCAGTAAGGAAGCGGAGATACACGCTGCCAGACCTACCACACGGCCTGCGGAAATATCCGTACCGGTCAGTACGATACAGCCGCCGATCCCCAGGGCGATGGGCAGTTTTGCCGCCGTCAGGGAAATAATATTTACGATTGAAGAAAGACTGATGAATTTGGGCTGTTTTACTGTAATGAAAATGATCGCAATGGCGATGATGATGTACATCGCATTGTTTAAGATCAGATCCCCAATCTTTCTCTGCTGGTCTTTCTTGGAAAGCGCTTTAAATTCCTGTGCTTTGGATGTTGCTTTATTGTCAGCCACAGTTCATTCCTCCTATCCTTATGCGAATTTCGCAGCGAGAGCCATGATCTCTTCCTGCGTCGTTGTTCTTGCGTCCACCTCACCGGCCAGCTGTCCGCCGGACATGACAAGGATCCGGTCGCAGACGCCCAAAAGCTCCGGCATCTCGGAGGAAACCATCAGCACGGTCTTTCCTTCCTTGGCCAGATTAAGGATCAGCTGGTAAATCTCATATTTCGCGCCCACGTCGATACCGCGGGTGGGCTCGTCCAGAAGGAGCACCTCCGGCTCCGTTAAAAGCCAGCGGGCCAGGATCACCTTCTGCTGGTTTCCGCCGGATAAAGAACGGATCTGGGTCCTCTGGCTGGGCGTCTTGGTGCGCATGGCCTTGATTCCCCATTCCGTGGCTTCGCTCATTTTCTTATCGCTGAGGAACGGACCCACCTTATACCGCTTGAAGCTGGATATGGTAGTGTTGGCCTGGATATCGCGGATCCCGAAAATACCGGTGGCACGTCTCTCCTCGGTCAGCAGGGCAAATTTATTCTTTATGGATTCCCTGGCATTGCGGTTCATCACCCGTTTGCCATGGAGATAAATCTCGCCTTCTTTTCTTGTGGCGATCCCGAAGATATTCTCCAGAAGCTCCGTCCGTCCGGAGCCGTCCAGGCCTGCAATGCCCAGGACTTCTCCCTTTTTCGCAACGAACGATACGTCGCGGAGTTTGGAGTAGGCGGCGGTCAGTCCCTTTACCTCCAACAGAGGCTCTCCCACCACATTATCCTTCTCCGGATACAGGTTTGTAAGCTCTCGGCCTACCATCAGCTTGATGATCTCGTTCATTGTCAGATCCTTCGCCGGCTTTGTGGCGATCCACTGGCCGTCGCGCATGATGGTAACGTCATCCGAGATCCGTAAGATCTCTTTCATCTTATGGGAAATGTAGATGATCCCGCAGCCGCGGTCACGCAGCATATTGATGATCCGGAACAAATGCTCTACCTCTTCCTCAGTCAGGGAGGATGTAGGCTCATCAAATACGATCACCTTGGAATTATAGGAAACCGCCTTGGCGATCTCCACCATCTGTCTCTGGGATACGGGCATGGTGCTCATCACGGTTTTCGGGTCCACGTTCACATCCAGTTCATCGAACAGCTTTTTCGTGGCCTCGTACATTTTGGATTCACTGGTCAGAGGACACCATTTGGAGATCTTCGGGAACCGGCCCAGCCACATGTTATCCATAACATTGCGCTTTAATGCCTGGTTTAACTCCTGGTGCACCATTGCCACTCCATTTTCCAGAGCTTCCTTGGAAGTCTTAAAGCTGACCTCCTTGCCGTCCAGGTAAATATGGCCTGCATCCTTGTTGTAAACGCCGAACAGGCACTTCATAAGAGTGGACTTACCGGCTCCGTTCTCGCCCATAAGAGCATGAACCGTTCCGGCACGGACCGTTAGGGAAACATTATCCAGGGCCTTTACGCCGGGGAATGATTTGCAGATCCCCTCCATGCGCAGCAACACAGGCTGGTTTCCCGATCCAGTGGCATTTGTTGTGTCTTTCATACTCAAATCATCGCCTCCTGATTCTCAAGTATTTCGCTATACGCCGTTTCGTCATACTGGAAACGTCATCTCCGTATGGCGCAGAACAGGACCTTTTTCTGGTCCTGTTCTTTCCCGCGGCAGCCGCCACATGAGCATGCGCACATGTTCATCTGGCCGATGCGCGCGTAAAAAATACGGCCGCACCGAAGTGCGGCCGCATCATCGATGACTTTATTCCTCGCCTGTGTACATAGCGTAAGGAATATTCACACGCCATGTTCCTACTACGTTGGCTGCATCGACACCCTCAAATGTTTCTGCGCTTGTCAGATAGTTTGCTGTGATCTGGGCGATGGTGTTGGCCATACCTTCAGCATCCTGTTTGATGGTACCTGTCATTGTACCGGCTGCGATCGCGTCCTTTGCAGCGTCAGTAGCATCTACGCCGAATACCGGGATCACAGTAGCGCCTTCTTTGTTGTAGCCGGCGTTCTGGAGAGCGGTAACGGATCCGATCGCCATCTCGTCGTTGTTGGCGATAACAAGCTCAACCATGTTGTTGTTTGCTTCGCTGTACTGGGACAGGATCGTCTGCATATACTCGGTAGCTGCTGCTGCGGACCACAGACCGCCCTGGTCAACCAGATATTTGTTTGTGTTGCTTGCGTCATAGAAAGCTAACGGCTTCTTGCCGGCTGCTTCCAGGACCTTGTCCGCATCTTCCTGGCCAAACTGGGTACGTGCGATTGCCTCGGCGTTGCCCTCCTGGCCCTTGAACATTACGTAGGAGATCTGGCCGTCGCCGTTGAGATCTACGGTATCGTAATTCTCAACCAGGTATTCGCCGATCATCTCGCCCTGCATATGGCCGGCCATCTCATAGTCTGTACCTACGAATACAGCCTTGTCGTATGCGGAAACGACTTCCTCGCTTACAGAACGGTTGAAGAAGATCACCGGGATGCTCTGTGCCTTTGCCAGCTCGATGATATTCTTTGCAGCGTCGTCAGAACCGCTGTCCACCAGGTTTACTACCAAAAGAGAGGTTCCTTTTGCGATGGCTGTGGAAACCTGCTCGGTCTGGGTCGTCTGGCTGTTGTTGGAGTCGTAGTCCTGGTACTTGATGCCAGCCTTATCAAGAGCTGCATCCAGAGCGGAACGCACGCTGGAGATATATGTATCGCCGTATGTATAGTATAATACGGAGATCTCTCCTGCGTCTGCTAAATCCTTGGCGGCTTCTGTAACTGCTTCTGTAACTTTTTCTGTCTCTTTTTCGTCTGCTTTTGTTGTCTCTGCTGCTGCGGCTGTTGTCTCTGCCGGTGCTGCTGCGGACTCCTTCTTATCGCCGCCGCCGCATGCTGTCATGCTGGCTACAAGGCCGGCTGCAAGAAGAACGCTTACTAATTTTTTCATTTTGAATTCCTCCTCTTCTTTCGGTTTGTTATATATTAAACAACCATACCGTATTATACCCCATTCCATAGGTTTTGTAAAGGATTACCGATATTTTTTTATATAGCCTTCCATTTTTTGTATAAATCGGCCCAATCCGACAGAATCCGAGGAGAAATCTCTTGTTTTATATCTACAATTTTCCTTATTTACATCTTTTCACCCGGAACTACCGGTACTGCTCCTTCGGGAACCGGGCAGAAATAGCCGCCGTAGCGTTTCATTTTTGCCTCGTATTCATCCCTGGCCGCCTGTAAGACCTCCGGCTTTTCCATCAGATCCACAGCGGCTGCCGCCAGGACCTTGCCGGCCATGAGCATGGCCTTATGGGCAATGGAAGTGCGTCCGCAGGACACGTTCTGCCAGGAATGGCCCGGAGCCTTGGACGGATATGTGGCGGTATTGATCTGTGCCGTAGGAACCAGCCAGCTCACGTCGCCCACATCGGTGGAGCCCATGCGCGGATGCTCCGAATAGAAATACGGGATCAGGAAGTCGTTGATGGCTTTTGTCCCATGCTCCGAGGCTTTATCTACAAATTCGTAAAGCTCCTCGCTGTCCTCTGTAAAATCTCCTGGGAGCTTATTGTCCTTCATCTCCACAGAATCGCAGAGGGCCTGGGCGTAGGCGATCTCTTCCTCTGTATATTCCGGCATCTCCACCTGACTGAAGTTTTCCCAGAGGAGCTTCTCCAGCACCTTATTGGGAACTGTATTGGAGCAGCCGTCAATGAACTTCTTCTCCATGGTGGTATCCGTCATCATGGACGCAGCCAGGGCGATCCGGTCCACACGCTCCTGAAGAGCCAGGGCCTCCTTGGCCCAGATGGAGCGCACCATATAGAGCACCTGTGCCCTGGGCTGCACCACATTGGGTGAATCTCCGCCGGCATCAGTGATGGAATAATGGATCCTGGCCGTATCCGGCATATGCTCCCGCAGGAACTGGACTCCAATGTTCATCAGCTCCACAGCGTCCAGAGCGGAACGGCCCTGCTCCGGAGCTCCCGCCGCGTGGGAGGCAACGCCAGTGAATTTATACTCTGTCTGGATGCAGGTATTGCAGGTACCGGAGGTCACCTGGTTTTCTGTTCCCGGATGCCAGGTGAGGGCCGCGTCGCATTCCTTAAATACGCCGTCCCTGGCCATGAAGGCCTTGGTGGCAGCTCCCTCTTCGCCGGGACAGCCATAGAGGATCACCTTTCCGCTCCCCTCTCCCTTTTCCTCCAGATAGTGCTTGATGGCAAAGGCAGCCGCCATGGATCCGGCTCCCAGAAGATTGTGGCCGCAGCCGTGGCCGTTGCCGTTGGATACCAGCTCTTCACGGCTCTGCTGTCCGGCCACCTGGGAAAGCCCTGTGAGGGCGTCATACTCGGCCAGGATCCCGATCACCGGCTTTCCGGAGCCATAGGACGCACGGAACGCCGTCTCAATGCCGCAGAAGGGGTGCTCCACCTCGAAGCCCTCCTCCTTTAATACCTGGGCGTACAGCTCCCCGGATTTAAATTCCCTCAGGGAAAGCTCCGCAAAATCCCAGATCTTATCGGATGTGTCGATGATCACGTCTGCTTTCTCGTCAATATAGCTTAAAACCTTCTTTTTTTCGTCGGTCATGGTTCTGCCCCTCCTGTTTTCTTCTTAATACAATACCTTGCTTAAAAATTCCTTTGTACGCGGGTTGGACGGATGATTGAACACCTGGTCCGGACTGCCCTTTTCGGCGATGATCCCGCCGTCCATGAAAAATACCCGGTCAGAGACCTCCTTGGCGAATCCCATCTCATGGGTCACGATCACGGTGGTCATTCCCGTCTTTACCAGGCTCTTTATAACCTGGAGCACCTCTCCCACCATCTCCGGGTCCAGGGCCGAGGTGGGCTCGTCAAACAGCATCACATCCGGCTCCATGGCCAGGGCGCGGACGATGGCAAGACGCTGCTTCTGGCCGCCGGAGAGCTTTTTGGGATACTGATCCGCCTTTTCCTGGAGGCCTACCCGGGCCAGCAGCTCCGCTGCCATCTCATCGGCCTCTTTCTGGCTCTTCTTCCCCAGGAGCACCGGAGCCAGGGTCACGTTCTTCCCCACGGTCAGATTGTTGAATACATTAAAATGCTGGAACACCATTCCCATCTTCTGCCGATGGAGGTTGATGTCCACGCTCTTGTCGGTGATGTCGGTGCCCTCAAAATAAATACGGCCGGAGGTGGGCGTTTCCAACAGGTTCAGGCACCGCAGAAAGGTGCTCTTTCCTCCTCCTGACGGGCCGATGATGGAGACCACCTCGCCCTTGGAGATGGTTTCAGACACGCCCTTTAACACCTGAAGGCTTCCAAACGATTTATGCAGATCCTCCACACGGATCAGTTCACTGCTAGCGCTCACTTGCGTTCATCCTCCTCTCCAGTAATGCGATCAGCTTGGACATAACGAACGTCACAAGGAAATAAATGATGCCCACGATGGTCAACGGCTCCAGAACACGGAAGGTAATGCCGTTGATGGTCTTAAACTGAGTCATCAGTTCTCCGATAAAGAAGGTGGATGCCAGGGATGTTTCCTTGACAATGGCCACAAACTCATTGCAGAGAGCGGGAAGGATATTTTTTACTGCCTGAGGCAGTACGATATGGATCATGGCCTGACGGCTGTTTAAGCCTAAGGACCGGGCCGCCTCGGTCTGTCCCGCGTCCACAGCCTGGATCCCGGCCCGGACGATCTCACAGACATAGGCTGTGGAGTTGACGCAGCAGGCGATCATCACGCAGGTGAACTCGCTGAGATCCAGCGCCGGAAACCACTGGGGCAGCATAAAATAGAAGAAATACAGCTGCAGGAGGATCGGCGTTCCCCGGATCACCTCCACATAAACTACGGCAGCAGCGTGAAGGGGCTTAAACCTTCCGATCCCCCAGCTGCTGCGGTGCATCATCGCCATCAGAGAGCCGGACACGGTGCTGATCAGCACCGTGAGAGCTCCCATATATAAGGTCATCCATAAGCCATGAAGGAAGAGGGACGAATATTCGGTCCACACCTTTCCCATAACTGTGAAAAATTCCATTGGATCTTCTCCTTTCTTTCCGGCCTATTTCATCTCTATGCCAAGGCTTTCTGCCAGAGCCCGGGCTTCCTCGGTCCACTGGCTGTAAAGGCCCGATTCATTGACCTCTGCGATGATCCCGTTTAAGGCCTCCAGAAGCTCATCCTCGCCCTTTTTAACGGCGATGACATTGCCCTCGTCGGAATGATCAAATTTAAACTCCGTCATGGCGATCTCCGGGTAGGACTTCATCAGCATCTCTCCGTTATCGTAGGAGACCGCCAGAGCGTCGGCCTTCCCTGTGGTCAGCATCAGAACGCCGTCGGTGATAGCTGTAACTGGCTGGAACTGGATATCCGACGGAAGCTGTTCTGTCACCAGGGACTGCTGCAGGGAGGCATTCTGGGCTACGACCTTCTTTCCGGAAAAATCCTCCGCTGTTTTATAGGAAGCCGCATCCTCCTTCAGCACCAGAAGGGTATGGCCCTTATCCTCAGACTGGATGTTGTAACGGTCCGAAAGTCCCAGGGTCTCGGCACGCTCCTCAGTATAGGCAAATCCGGAGATTCCCATATCGATGGTGCCGGAGGCAAGCCCCTGCTGGATCGCGGAAAACTCCATAGCCTTGATCTCCAGCTCCACTCCCAGCTTTTCAGCGATATATTTGCCCAGCTCAATATCGGAGCCCACGTACTCGACGCCCTTCGCGCCAACGTTTTTAAACTCCATGGGAGCGAAATCCGGCGCGGTCCCCATGGTGATCTTTCCAGAAGCCAGGATCTTTCCCAGACGGCTTTCGGGATCCACATCCACGGCGGCCCCGGTGGCTTCTGCCTCACTTCCGTCTCCGGCCTTTTCAGTCTCTTCTGCCGCAGCTGCTGTGCCGGAGGACTCTGCCTTCGTATCTGCTACAGTCTCCTTGCTTTCTCCGCCGGAACATCCGGTCATCCATGCCATGGATATCATCGCTGCCATTGCCACAAATACATGCTTTTTCATAATTATTCCTCTTTTCTTTATTTTATGCTTCATATATGCAGTTTCCAACGGCCATTTATTGGTGGCCTTTGTTTATGTTACGCATTATAATGCATAAATATGCTTTTGTAAAGAGGTTTTTTGAAAAAATATGCATTTTATCCATTCTGTATAAATTTTTATGCATACCACCCGAAGGCGGTATGCATAATGGATAATCATTTATGGATTTAGATGTCTGCGATATTGATGAGCGTAAGCTCCTGGGCGCGGTTCTCCATACTGGTCACCAGGGCTCTGGCCGTATCGATGGCTGTAAGGACCGTTACGCCGGTCTCGATGGCGTTTCTGCGGATGATGAAGCCGTCGTGGCTGCGCTCGGCTCCCTGGGCCGGGATGTCGATGACCAGGTCGATCTCATGTCCCAGGATCAGATCCAGGATATTGGGAGACTCCTGCTCGATCTTGCGCACAGGGATGGTCACTACGCCCTTCTGGTACAGGTACCGGGCGGTTCCGTTGGTACAGAAGATCCGGTAGCCCTGGGCCTTGAAGCGGGCGGCAATGTCCACCATCTCCTCCTTATCGGAATCGCGGACAGTGATGATCATGTTCTTATACTTGGGCAGCTTGATACCTGCGCCCTGGAACGCTTTATAAAGGGCCTCGTTGAAGGTCTTAGCGATACCCAGGCACTCTCCGGTGGATTTCATCTCCGGCCCCAGGCTGATGTCTGCGCCGCGGATCTTTTCAAAGGAGAATACGGGCATCTTGATCGCAAAGTAATCGGCCTCTTTCTGGAGTCCGGGAGTATAGCCCAGTTCCCTGATGGTGTGGCCGCAGATGATCTGGGTCGCCAGGGGAACGATGGGGATCCCCGTTACCTTGCTGATATAGGGAACCGTTCTGGAGGAACGGGGATTTACCTCGATGATGTAAACATCCTCTCCGTCCACAATAAACTGGATGTTGATCATTCCCTTTACATGAAGGGCCCTTGCCAGCTTTTCTGTATACTCCACCAGGGTCTTCTTGTTGCCCTCAGTGATGCTCTGGGCCGGGTAAACGGAGATACTGTCGCCGGAATGGATACCGGTACGCTCGATATGCTCCATGATACCCGGGATCAGGATATCGGTGCCGTCGCAGATGGCGTCCACCTCGATCTCCTTGCCCATGATATATTTATCCACCAGGATCGGATGCTCCTGGGCGATCTGGTTGATGATGCCGATGAACTCGTCGATATCCTCGTCGCAGATGGCGATCTGCATGCCCTGGCCGCCAAGAACGTAGGAGGGGCGCACCAGTACCGGATAACCCAGCTCGTTGGCTGCCTTTTTGGCCTCCTCTGCTGTAAATACAGTCTGTCCCTTGGGTCTGGGGATGCCGCACTGCTCCAGGATCTCGTCAAACCGCTCTCTGTCCTCGGCCGCGTCCACGTCCTCGGCTGCGGTTCCTAAGATCGGAACTCCCATTTTCATCAGAGCCTCGGTTAGCTTGATGGCTGTCTGGCCGCCGAACTGGACAACGGCTCCGTCGGGCTTCTCGATATCCACGATGCTCTCCACATCCTCGGGAGTCAGAGGCTCAAAGTACAGCTTGTCGGCAATATCAAAGTCCGTGCTGACGGTCTCCGGGTTGTTGTTGATGATGACGGTCTCATAGCCCTCTTTCTCAAAGGCCCAGGTGCTGTGTACGGAACAGAAGTCAAACTCGATGCCCTGGCCGATCCGGATGGGGCCGGAGCCCAGGACCAGCACCTTCTTCCTGCTGGTGGTTCCGTCCGCCTCATTCTCACTGCCGAAGCAGGAGTAGTAATACGGCGTCTCAGCCGCAAACTCAGCGGCGCAGGTATCCACCATCTTGAAGGCGGCGCGGATGTTGTTCTCATAGCGCATGGCCTTTACCTCATCCTGGGAAAGACCTGTGAGCCTTGCGATCACGTTATCCGGGAATTCGATGCGTTTTGCTTCCTTTAAGAGCTCCGAAGTCAGATCTTTTCCGGCGGCCTTAAGGGCAGCTTCCATCTCCACCAGGATCGCCAGCTTGTCGATGAACCAGATATCGATCTTTGTGATCTCATGGATCATATCATAGGAGAAGCCGCGGCGCAGGGCTTCAGCGATGACCCAGATCCGGCGGTCATCCACACGGTTCAGCTCCTCCTTAAGCTCCGCCGACGTAAGTCCGGAATAGTCATAAGAAAGGAGGCAGTCCACGTGCTGCTCCAGGGAACGGATGGCCTTCATAAGGCCGCCCTCAAAGCTGGTGCAGATACTCATGACCTCGCCGGTGGCCTTCATCTGGGTTCCCAGACTGTGGCTGGCGTTGATGAATTTATCAAAGGGAAGACGCGGCATCTTCACGACTACATAGTCCAGCATGGGCTCAAAGCTGGCGTAGGTTTTTTTCGTTACGGCGTTTTTGATCTCGTCTAAGGTATAGCCCAGAGCGATCTTGGCGGCAACCTTTGCAATGGGGTAGCCGGTGGCCTTGGAGGCCAGTGCAGAAGAACGGCTTACTCTGGGGTTTACCTCGATCACACAGTATTCAAAGCTGTTGGGATTCAACGCGTACTGCACGTTGCAGCCGCCGGTGATCCCCAGCTCAGTAATGATCTTTAAAGCGGAGGTACGGAGCATCTGGTACTCCTTGTCTCCTAAGGTCTGGGACGGAGCCACAACGATGGAGTCACCGGTATGAACGCCCACCGGATCGATGTTTTCCATGTTGCAGACGGTGATCACGTTTCCGGCACCGTCGCGCATTACCTCGTACTCGATCTCCTTCCAGCCGGCAATACACCGCTCCACCAGGACCTGTCCCACACGGGAAAGGCGCAGGCCGTTTTCCAGGATCTCAGCGCACTGCTCCGGATTTTCTGCAATACCGCCGCCGGAGCCGCCCAGGGTATAGGCCGGACGGAGTACCACCGGATAGCCGATCTTTTCTGCCACGGCCAGACCGTCCTCCAAGCTTTCCACGATCTCGGACGGAGCCACCGGCTCATTGATCTTTTCCATGGTCTCCTTGAACATTTCACGGTCCTCGGCCTTTTTGATGGTCAGAGGCGTGGTTCCGATGAGACGCACGTTATTTTTTGCAAGGATACCGGCCTCTTCCAGCTCCATGGCCAGGTTTAAGCCGGCCTGGCCGCCCAGGGTCGGGAGAACGCTGTCGGGCTTTTCCTTCATGATCAGCTGCTCCACCACCTCTGTGGTCAGCGGCTCAATGTATACCTTATCGGCAATGTCCTTATCGGTCATGATCGTGGCCGGGTTGGAGTTTAAGAGCACGACCTCCACGCCCTCCTCCTTTAAGGAGCGGCAGGCCTGGGTTCCTGCATAGTCGAACTCTGCGGCCTGGCCGATGATAATGGGGCCGGAGCCGATCACTAGTACTTTTTTAATATCTGGGTTCTTTGGCATTATCTTCCCTCCTCCATCATACGCATAAAGCGGTCAAACAGGTATCCGGAATCCAGAGGACCGGGACAGGCCTCCGGATGATACTGCACGGTGAAAATATTCTTTCCCACATACTTTAAGCCTTCGTTGGTCTTATCGTTCACGTTCACGAATGCCGGGACAGCCACGCTGGGATCCAGGCTTTCCTCATCGACCGCATAGCCATGGTTCTGGGAGGTTATGTATACCCGTCCTGTTTCCAGATCCTTGACCGGATGGTTTCCACCGCGGTGGCCGTATTTCAGCTTATACGTCTTCGCTCCGGTAGCCAGGGCCATTAACTGGTGGCCCAGACAGATGGCAAAGATCGGAACGCTGGACTCATATAACTTCCTTACTTCCTCAATGATCCCCACGTTCTCGGCCGGGTCTCCGGGGCCGTTGGATAACATGATCCCGTCGGGATTGGTCTTTAAGATCTCTTCAGCCGGAGTATCTGCCGGATAAACCGTCACCTCGCAGCCTCTCTTATTTAAATTCCGGGCAATATTGTCCTTTGCACCGCAGTCCAGCAGCGCAACCTTTTTTCCGTCTCCGGGAAGCACATAGGGCTTCTTCACAGAGGTCTTTAACACAACGCCCTTTACCGTATACTGACGGATCTTCTCCTTCACTTCCTCCAGGTCATAGTCCCCGTTGGTGGTGATCATACCGTTCATGGTTCCTTTTTCTCTTAAGATCTTCGTAAGGGCTCTTGTATCGATTCCGCTGATACCTGGAATATCCTGTTCTTTTAAGAAATGATCGATGGTGTCCCCGCTTCTGAAATTGCTGGGAATTCTGGATAATTCTCTGACAATATAGCCGTCCGGCCATGCCTGTCTGGACTCCATGTCCTCACGGCAGATACCGTAATTGCCAATTAAAGGATAAGTCATTACCACTGCCTGTCCCGCATAGGAGGGATCGGTAAGGACTTCCAGATAACCGGTCATGGATGTATTAAACACAATTTCACTGATTACTTCTCTGGAGGAGCCGATGCTTGTTCCTTCAAACACAGTTCCGTCTTCCAGTATTAAATATGCCTTCATGACGCCACCCTTTCTTTTTTGTTATCCGGGCTTTTCTATTTTAGCCCAAATTTTCACTATTCTATCATATTCATATGGTTTTTGCAAGCGGTTGCTGTCGATTTCTGGATTTTTTTTAGGAACAATTTTCAGATCCCCTTCTCAGAGCAGAAATCCGGCCCGGAAGCTCAGATCCGGGCTCCGGGCCAGGGTTCTTCTTATGATTTTAAAATCTTTTTGTCAAACTCGGGGTTAAAATAATAATAGTTGGACGGATCCAGTTTCTCCTTGACCTTTTCCAGGGCCTCTCCGAACCTCTGGAAGTGGACGATCTCCCTGGCCCTTAAAAATTTCAGCGGGGCCAGCACGTCCGGATCATCGATGACCCGGATCAGGTTCTCATAGACCACCCGCGCCTTCTGTTCCGCCGCCAGGTCTTCAAAAATATCTGTGACGGCGTCTCCCTTACTCTGGAACTCGCAGGCGTTGAAGGGGATGCCTGCCGCTGCCGCCGGCCAGAGCCCTGTGGTATGGTCGATATAATAGGCGTCAAAGCCGGCCGTTTTTGCCTGCTCGGGAGTCAGGTTCCTGGTGAGCTGGTAAACCATGGCGCAGATGATCTCCAGATGTCCCAGCTCCTCGGTGCCGATGTCCGTCAGGAGGCCGCCCACTTCCTTACAGGGCATGGAATATCTCTGGGCCAGATACCGCATGGATGCCGACAGCTCCCCGTCGGGGCCGCCAAACTGGCTTAAAATCAGAGACGCTGTCCTGGGACACGTATTCTTAATGTTCACCGGATACTGCAGCCGTTTCTCATAATTCCACATTATAAAGCGCCTCCTTCCCATGGCATTGGTCCGTCTGACCAGGTAAAGTGCTTCTGGTCCGGGTATTTTGTGAGACTTCTGCTCTGGTTGTTGGTATCCGGGCATACCAGATCCATGGTCAGAGGCTCGAACTGGTCCGCGCAGATCTCCATCAGTTCCCTCCGCTTTTTCGATGCCTCCGAAAACGCCTTCAGAGCCTCCTGGTCTGTGGGGTGGGTATCCAGATACAGAGTCAGATCGTTGACCATGAAGCTGGCCTCCCCGATCTCCTTCATAAGCTGCATACGGTCCATATTGTTATCCATGGAGCCCGCCTCCTTTCTCCGCCGCATAAAAGGGCTGGTCCAGGGACGGGAACACGGTGCCCTCCCGCAGGGCTTTTTCCGGATCGTACAGGGTCTCCCAGGGCTGGACTGGAGCCTGGACCATGGCCAGGACCGGAGCCGCCGGGACATTTCCATTTTTACACGTACAAAAATCCATTGCGCACACTCCTTTCGGGACTGACTTTGTCCTCCCCTTCAGTATGTGCCCGCAATGGATTTTCACACTGGTTAACCTTCGCCTTCCTTTACAATTTTGTCCAGAATGCGGATCAGGTCGTGGATGGACTGGATATCCTCTCCGCGGCTTAGGATCACATCCTGGAGCTCCGGCGACAGGCTGTTGAATTTTTCTCTGACATTCGGAGAAATATATGGCATATGATCACCCCGTTTTTTAGTATGGGATATGCGCTCTTTTTTATACCGGTATTCCGGACCTCCTTTTTCCATTTCTGGAACGGGCTTCCATCCCTTCCATCCCTTCCCTGGTGCAATGGAAGGAATTGTATGGTAAGATCTGTTTTGTAATATTTTATAACATTTTTGTAATATTTTTGTAATACAAGGAGGTACCCATATGAAAAAAACAGGATTTTATGCTATAACAGCCGCAGCCGTCCTGGCCGCTGCGGGTGCCGCTCCACTTTCTTCCCAGGCAGCCCAGGATCCATACCTGGCTGCGCCGGACCGTGTGGCCGCCGTTTTTTCCGTCCCTGCCCCGGCGGTGGGAACCCTTCCAGGACTTTCGGGCCTGATCCGTTTCCCCATATGTACGGAAAAGCCGTCCATACCCCAGGCACCGGAATGGCCGGATACTCCTCTGATCCCGGAACAGCCAGACGCTCCCCAGTCTCCGGAACTGCCGGACGCCCCGGAAAACAATGGTTCACCCGAAACTGACGGCGGCGTCCAGGAGCCGGAAGCAGAGACCCCCGCAGCCCAGGTACTCGCTCTGGTAAACGCCCAAAGAGCCCGGGCCGGTCTTGGTTCCCTTTCCCTGGATCCGGAGGCCTCAAAAGCCGCAGGAGTCCGCGCCCGGGAGATCCAGATCTCCTTTTCCCATACCCGGCCCGATGGAAGAGACTTCTCCACCGCCCTCTCGGAAGCCGGGGCTTCCTTCCGCGCCTCCGGGGAAAACATCGCTTATGGCCAGAGATCGGCAGAGCAGGTCATGGACGTCTGGATGAACAGCGCCGGCCACAGGGCCAATATCTTAAATCCCGGATACTCGCGGATCGGCATCGGCCATGTGAAGGACAGCCGCGGCGTGGATCACTGGGTCCAGCTTTTCCTAAACTGACCGGAGGACCGTCCGGGTCATATGGAACGCCCGGCATCATGAACCTGTACCAGGAGTATTCCATAAAAAAGAAGCCGCAGCATCTCGGCTTCTTTTTTAATCGTATGGTTCATAATCGTAATGACGAATGTATATGTC
Source organism: Alitiscatomonas sp. (assembly GCF_037242085.1). NCBI lineage: Bacteria > Bacillati > Bacillota > Clostridia > Lachnospirales > Lachnospiraceae > Alitiscatomonas > Alitiscatomonas sp. The sequence continues at coordinate 28,371 of NZ_JAXXBR010000092.1, forward strand.
CCTTACAGAGATATGGTCTGGGTACGGCTGCTATTTCTGCATTTTCCGGTCATTGCCTTTTGTATCAGCTGATCTTCGGCAGGATCATGCCAGGTCCACGCGGTTCATATATCTGATCAGGCGGAAAATCTGGCTGGTGTAACCCCATTCATTGTCATAGAATGCGATCAGCTTAAAAAAGTGGGAGTTTACCTGAATGCCTTCCCTTGCATCGAAGCAGGAGGCGTGGGAATCGCCGATAAAGTCCGAAGATACCACCTCGTCTTCGATATAGTCCAGGATCCCGGAAAGCTCATTTTCACTGGCTTCCTTCATCTTCCGGCAGATATCCTCATAGGATGTCGGCGATTTTAACGCCACGTTCAAGTCCACGATGGAAACGTCGGAAGTCGGAACACGGTAGGAAATCCCGTTCATCTTATCCTTTAAAGAAGGGATCACCAGAGAGATCGCCTTTGCTGCTCCTGTGGTGGATGGGATAAGGTTTCCAAACACCGAGCGGCCCGTTCTCCAGTCCTTTAAGGATCTGCAGTCCACCACCTTCTGCTTTGCTGTTGCAGAATGAATCGTGGACATGAGTCCATATTCAATACCGTAATGATCTTCAAGCACTTTACAGATGGGGGCAAGACAGTTTGTGGTACAGGATGCATTGGAGACCACCATCATATCCGGTCTGTATGTTTCATGGTTGATGCCCATAACAAAGGTGGGAGTCACATCGTCCTTGGCCGGCGCCGTTACGATCACTTTCTTTGCGCCTGCCCGGATGTGCGCCATGGCCTTTTCTGTGGTGCAGAAAGCGCCGGTGGCGTCGATGATGTACTCGGCTCCGCACTCTCCCCATGGGATCAGCGAGGCGTCGCTCTCAGAGTATACCGGGATCTTCTGTCCGTTTACGACGATCCCGTTTTCATACGTATCCAGGGTTCCCTGAAAGCGGCCGAATATGGAATCATATCGGATCATATATACCATATACTCTAAATTTGCGTTGCGGACATTGATCCCGCATAAATGAAACTCTTCCGGTTTGTCGATGGCGATGCGGAATGCGACTCTTCCTATACGTCCAAATCCGTTGATGCCAATTTGAATTGCCATTGCAAATGTACCTCCTATAAAAAACATACCTTTTTCATTGGATGGCAATGACTTTTGCAGTAAATAACCGTGAATTGCTGTAACCCAAGGCCAGTGTAACATAAGTGTTCAGAAAAAGCCAGTGATTCGGAGGTAATTAAACATTTAACGGGATTGGCATTTTTTTTACAATAAAACGTCCTTTTATTTCCGGCCCAGGAGGAAAAAGCTCCAGCTGTGATCCGCCGCTATCACAGGATGCTTTCCAGGTAGCACAGCAGGTCCTCCTTCCCCAGCGGTTCACAATGGCTGAGTATGCAGTATTTACAGTCCATGGAACGGATGGTCCGGATCAATGAAGCCAGCTTGTCCCGATCCATATATCCATCGTTAAAAAAGTCTTCGCTGGTGGAATCACCTAAAAATAATACCTTTTCTTCTGGTATATAAATACAGACCGTGTCTTCTGAATGGGGCGCTTCTGTATGAAAGATCCGGGCGGTCATGCCTCCCAGATCCACGGTCATTCTGTCCGAAAATTCCAGGTCTGACAATACAATATCCAGCCTGTCCAGATCTGCATATTCTCTTTTGAAATGGATGTCCTCTCTTTTCAGCGCTTCGATATAACCGGAGTCCTCCGCCTCTTCCTGCTGTTTTTTCAGAAACTCATTGGTCTTTTCATGGGCAATGCTGACCCCGCTGACCGCATGCATCCCGAAGGTATGGTCGTAATGCCAATGGGTGATCACAGTAAAATCTGGTTTTTTTAAATGCTCTGCTTCGATAGCCCTGTAAAAATCTGCCACATGAGAAGACGAATATCCCGCATCAATGGCCAGAGACCATTTATCTCCCCTGATATAAGCTAACATCGGCCTGTCTGTCTCCGGTTCATGCTCCAGATAATAGATCCGATCCGTTAATCTGTTTAATCCCATTTCCTGTCCCACCTTTCCGGCAATAATTCCTTCAATGTCATTTCCCTGTCGTGGTCAATGGCCGGCCCCTCCGTTTTTTCAATTTTACTGGTCTGACCGTATCATATGCGATCTGGTATAAATCTTTCATAACCCCTCCGGTGATCCTCTGTCTGATGGGATGATTTTATCAGACATGATATATAAACTCAATAGACCGACTGAAATCCCCCGGGCGGTTTTTCATAAGGATCGGCCTATGGTCCATTGCTGTGTATAATAACTGTAACGGGCAGAGATACCAGGAAAAGCGGTATATCCTGCCATAAGCGGAGCTGGAAAAGCGGGACTGGGCCGTATGATCCAGAGGGGCTTATATAGCCGCCATTCCCTTCAAAGCGCTTCCCCCTGGAGCAGCATAAGAAAGAGCCTGGATTTTTCTCTGCTAATGGGAAAAATCCAGGCCCCGGATGATGGATCCATGTTAATTATTTTATTTCACACAGGCTTTCATCTAACGCACGGATGATGGATACTGTGTCCTCCACATCCTTGTCCGTTATCCCTCTGTAAAACACCAGACGGATGCGGTTATCTGTTACCTCACCTGCAAATACACCACTTTCCTTCAGCCGCTGGCAATACTCACCGGCATCCATTCCCATAACTTTCAGCATAACAATATTTGTCTCTATTGTTTCTTGTGGGTGCACATACCTTAAGCCTTTGAGTCCATCAGCCGTTTTTCTGGCATGCATATGATCCTCTTTCAGTCTCTCCGTAAGATTTTTCATTGCATACAGTGCCTGCGCCGCCATGATCCCAGCCTGCCGCATCCCGCCGCCCAGACGCTTCTGGGTATTCCTCAGCTCATCAATAAACGGTTTTTCCCCGCATACCAGGGATCCAAACGGCGCTCCAATCCCTTTAGAAACACAAAACATTACCGAATCTGTATATCGTGCAATTTCAGATACTGGAATGTTTAAAGCCACTGCTGCATTAAAAAGCCTTGCACCATCCAGATGGACTTTCACCTTATGTTCACAGGCTGCTTCATAAAGTTTCCTGTGAAGCTCTATGGGAATACATAGTCCTCCATGGGCATTATGGGTATTCTCCAACTGTAAAAGCTTTACATTTTCTGTCTCTAGTTTGCTCTTCACAGATTCCAGCAGCGGAAGCCCATTATGATCTGTCTCATAAAAAACAGGAACCACCTGCCCAAATCTTCTTTCAAACACAAACTGCTCTGTCCTGTATGTATGGTTTTCTCTGTCGATCAAGGCTCTGTCCCCTGGCTTTAGCCAGGTCAGAAGTGCCGCTGAATTCCCCATAGTTCCAGAGCAAAGGAATGCTGCTGCCTCCTTTCCAAGAAGTTCAGCTGCATAATCCTCTAATTCATTGACTGTTGGATCACCGCCTCGGGAGTTTTCATCTAGACGCCCCGAGTCTCCCAAAGCTGCTGTCATGATCGTTTTCAACATTTCATCATCTGGTTTTGTCAGTGTATCGCTTCTCAGATCGATCATTCTTTTCACATCCTTTCAAAAATCTATGTTCCTCATTATTCAGCGCCCTCTTTTGCCTGACGTTTTTTCTCCCAGCGGTCGATCACCACAGTAGCAGACAGATCTCCCATAACACTCATACTGGTGGTTCCCATGTCAAATAACCGGTAGAAGCCTCCTATTAAGGCAATTATTTCCAATGGCAGTCCCACGGCAGACGCAACTACCATAAGACGCATGATCCCTCCGCCAGGCACGCCGCTGCTGCCAGATGTTACCAGGGTATTCAGTATCACGATATTAAAAATCTGTCCGAACGTCAACTCCAGGCCAATGGCCTGTGCACAAAAAAGCATAACCACACCGCCTAATATCGCTCCTCCATCCTGGTTCATACTGGACCCAAGAGGAATGCTAAAGCCAGCAATCGCTTCTGAAACTCCAAAATTTTCCTGGGCCACTTTCAGATTTACAGGAACAGTTGCAGCACTGGAACAGGTACTGATAGCCATAGAAAATGTCTCAAAGCCCTTTTTAAAAAACTCCCACGGCGTGATTCCTGTCATTGCCCATAAAAACAGCATATATACAGCCACGAAATGGACCACACATCCTAAATAGAATACGATCAGCAGCTTAGACATACTTCCAATAAAATTGATCCCGTATGTTCCCATGGCAGCTGCCATCAAGCAGAATACACCAATCGGTGCAAATTTCATGGATATTCCAATAATGGACATTATCAGCTCTGACATGGATGAAAACCAGTTCCGCACAGGTATCCTGTGTTCTTCCGGCATAAAAACAATTCCCACTCCAATAATAATAGAGCTTACTAAAACTTTCAGCATATCTGCAGAAGAGTAGCTGTTAAAAATATTTTCAGAAAATAGTGATAAAACAAAATCCTGGATTGTCGGCAGCGAGGCAACCTCTGTTACAGTATCACTGCTCTGCTGAAATTCAAATCCAATACCAGGTTTAAATACATCACCAATAACAATTCCAATGATCGCTGCAAATACAGTTGTAACAAGATAAAAGGCTATAACTTTCGCACCAATACGTCCCAGGGTTTTTGGAGTGTCCATGCTGGAAATCCCTCGCACCAGCATACATACAACCGTAGGAACCAGGAACATTTTAATCATATTCAGCCATACAGTTCCAATAAATTGGATCTTTACAGCATTTTCCCCGATAATAAATCCTGCGATTGCTCCCAGAACCATCGCCAGCATTGTTTTTGTCGCTAAATTCATTTTCTTATAATAACTCATACCTTTCTTTCCTCCTTTATACATTACAGATCAATCCTTTTCGGAATATCTCCAGACGTTATGCTGTATACCTCCCCCCTCCTTAAATACACTCTGGAAATATGTGTTGAAAAGGATGTCCAAAATTCTACAAGGGTTTTGTCCCAGGCTTTTAGTAATGCAGAAATAGGAATATTTTCATTTCCCTGGCTTCCAAAAAGTACCACCTCATCTCCCATTTTTGCCTCTGGACACTCAGTCAAATCCACGATCATATGTTCTAAACAGATAGCACTCGCAATGGGAATCTTTTTCCCTCGAATAAGAACATGACCAGAAGCTGCGTGTTTCGGACTTATTCCATCCCCAACACCTCCGGCAATAACGCCGATCCGTCTGGGATGATCCAGCTTCACCGCTGAAAACCCAGGACCAAATTTTCCGCCTGTCACTTCATGAATATCTAAAAGACGGCTTTTTAAAGCTTTCATTGGCATTGCCAGGTCAGGATGCCCTTCCCTGCGTTCCAAAGGAGAATATCCCCATATGGCTCTTCCTGGACAGATCCCTGTCATTCGGATCTCCGGATATGCAATACAGGCAGGCGTGTTAGCCAGCTGCCTGAATGGTATATTCTTCCGTTCCTCTCCAATCCCCTCCATTGCTTTACAAAACCGCCTATACTGCCATAAAGGGTATTCTGAACGTGATGGACAGTTTTCATCCGGCCATTCAGCTCCACACATATGGCTATATACTCCTTCCACTTTCAAATTCTGAAGCTCCTTCAATTTTTTATAAAAATCCGGGAACTCTTCAGCATTTATTCCCAGACGGCCACGGCCTGTATCAATTTTAACAAATATCTTCATCTCTTTATCCGTGACAGCTGAAAGAGCCTGCGCCTGCTCCATATTAAAAACGGTGGGCATAAGATCATATTCTTTAAACACCCCCGCCATATCCGGGATAAAGCTGCTCTCAAAAACAAGAATTGGCGTCCTCACCCCGTTTTCCCGTAAAAGAATTGCTTCATCCGCGCTTCCCACTCCCAGGTAATCAGCCCCACATTCTGCCAGAACCTGACTGCACTGAACAATTCCGTGGCCATATCCATTTGCTTTTACTGCCGGCATTACCTTTACACTTCCAACCATTTCCTTTAAAGCCAGGTAGTTTGATTCTAACTGATCCAGATCAATTTCCAACCACAGACTTCTCCGAAGTTTTTCCTTTAATACTTCTTTCACCTTAGTTATTCCTCCTTTTTATGCATTCCTTAAATATCTGCTTTATAATATAGCAATTTTCGTACCATCTATATAACCACCTTATTTCAAGGATTTCAGCAGTTTCGACGTCCATAAATGTTTATTATATAAACATTTATGTTGTATTTTAGAACAATACTAAAGTATAATAGTATCATCTAAAAAGGAGGAGTCTTAATGATACTTTCAAATTTAATGATCATAACCGGCTACGATAAATTTTATCCCACAATTCTCCAATGCTGCTCCCATCTAGACATTGAACCCAGGATTTTCCAATGGGAAAAGGCCAGTCCCCGTATGGTTTCAAGACTCCAGGAAGATTTTATCGCTTATGGGAGGCCCGAAGTCATTATCAGCCGGGGAGCGCTCGCTGACATTGTTGAAAACAGCTTTCCTGATATCATTAACTTTCGGGCCGAACCCGACGATATTGATATGCTCCAGGCACTGGAAACAGCCAAATCATATGGAAAAAAAATTGGCGTTCTTATGTTTATGAGGTCAATCCGGAATTATAAGCTTGATGTTCTGAAGAGAATCTTAAACCTGGATGAACTGCGTTTTTATACTTTTCAATCTGCAGATGATATCCGCAGCCGTGTTGCTGAGGGGAAACAGGATGGAATGGATGCAATGGTCGGCGGCGGGACTCTGGCAATCAGAACCGGGAGACAGCTGGGTATCCCTGTCTGCTTTGCTGAAAGCAGTGCACGTTCTCTGGAGCACGCCCTTCTCCAGGCACTAACTATCATAAATGCCCGAAAAAAAGAACGTCATCTTTCTGAAACCTTCTGGAATGCCACCACCCTGGTCTGCGAAGGGATACTCGTAATAGAAAACAACCGTATATCTATGGCCAATCATGAAATGCTGCATATTCTTGCTGCTGGAGAAAAGGATATCCTAAACCATCTTCTTGAAGATTTAACACCGGAATATTTTTCCAAAGAGCTTTTCCATTTTTTCACGGATGAAATGGAATCCGAAAAAATATGCTCTGTGTGCGGATGCAGCTATCTCATAAAAAAGAGGCGGCTCGTTTCCGAAGAACAATGCCAGATTACAGCTGTATTCCAAAACATTGCCGATATCCAAAGACAAGAACAGCAGGTCCGGGCCGCTTTGAGAAAAAAAGGGTTGGCTGCTGCATTCACTTTTTCGGATATTAAGGGAAACAGTGTCCTCATAAAATCTCTGTGCCAAAAAGCGTCATTATACGCCGCAACCGATGCAAGTATCCTAATCAGTGGTGATAATGGAACAGGAAAGGAGCTATTCGCCCAGAGCATTCACAACGCCAGTATTAGGAAAAACAATCCCTTTGTGGCAGTAAATTGTGCTGCAATTCCAGAATCCCTGATTGAAAGCGAATTATTCGGATATGAGGAGGGTTCCTTCTCTGGCTCCAGACGGGGCGGCCATCCAGGGCTTTTTGAACAGGCACATAAAGGAACCCTGTTTTTGGATGAAATTAACTCCCTACCCTTTCATATTCAGGGAACTCTGTTACGCGCAATCCAGGAGAAAGAAGTCAGAAGAATTGGATCTCAGAAGATTCTGGCCGTAGATGTACGTCTAATCTCTGCCACAAACATGAACATGGATCATTTAATTAAAGACGGAAAATTCCGTTCTGACTTGTATTACCGATTAAATGTCCTTAATCTCTCCCTTCCGCGTCTGACAGAAAGGAAAGAAGATATTCTTCCTCTGGCTTCTATGTTTCTATCCAAATATTCCCGGCGGTACCATATAGAAATACCACCTCTCACTAAAGAGGATCAAGCGCTTCTTCTGCAGGCCTCCTGGACCGGAAATGTCCGTGAATTAGAAAATGTGATTCACCGTTATGTTATCCTAAGCAAATGTCAAAATATATCCATCCGCGATTGTATGGAAACTACATCCTTCCCCCCTGCAGAATGCCCGCCGGAATCAGAAACAATCTGTATTGCTCCAGGAACTTTAGACGAAATGGAAAAAGAAGTAATACGTATCTTTCTTGAAAAAAACAATGGGAACAGAAGCCAGACCGCCAATGAGTTGGGTATTTCCAGGACTACATTATGGAAAAAAATTTCCACATGATTTTGCCTCCACCCGCACATCATGTC
>NZ_JAXXBR010000013.1:0-3984 GCF_037242085.1 Alitiscatomonas sp.
TGTACCACCATCTTTCAGACCATCCCTGTATTTTCTGACGATGGCCTCCGTCTCCTCCCTGGAGTACACCTCCCCATGGTCCCGCATTCCACGGATATATGTGTCAAACGCCTGGGTAATGGACGGTTCCTGGATCAGGAGCTGATGGAAGCCCTGTTCCGGGTCGTACAGGACCAGACTGGCTCCCACGGCGCTGCTGACAAAAATATTCAGCATTTTTGTCAGATGAAGGCTCTGTTCCTTTACGATCCCCATATCACAGCCCGGCCGTTCCATATCTGCCAGCATCCCATCCAGGATCCTAACCCTTTCCTCCCTTGTCAGCGCCCGGACGTACTCCTCCGGATAATCGGCGAACCGGCCGTTTTCTGCAAATTCCCGGAGCCCGTCCTCCGTAAAATAATGGATCAGCTCTGCTCCGGAAGCAACCTGCTCCCTGCGTTTCATGATCCCATCGATCACCAGGCTCCTGCCGGGAAGCCCCGGCGCTGCCACACGCTCTGCCAGCTCCCGGTCTGCCCAAAGGACAAAGCATGGCTGGTATTCCAGAAAACAGCGGCTCACGGGACCATTGTCGCTTTTCAGCATCCAGTCCAGTACCTGGAAAATGTCACGGAAGTATCTGGCAAGACAGCCGTTCCTGCCATTTTTATACACCTTAAAAAAGCTCCTGCGGTACGCGTCCGTCACCTCCGGCTCATAGGCCACCACCGCCTGGTCCATATTGCCGGAAAACAGGATCACCCGATCGTCCAGGATCCCATAATACGGATATAAAACTGCCTCATCCCGGCCGCCGGATGGATGATCATGATAATAATATCAGGTTTCATAAGCGGCACCGGCCTGGTAATAGGTGGGGATCAGATTATAAACGGCCCTCAGGTTATGATAGTCTCCGGCGCTGTCCTCCGCTCTCTTGGAAAGCCTCACCAGCTGGACGATATTCAGATGCCCCATGGCAGAGCGGCCGTCCAGTGAAAACGCCGGCAGCAACCTGGCCAGGATACAGCTTTCCGCAGGCACATAAAAATACGCATTCTTTCTCCCGGCGCTCAGATTCTCCCAGATGGCACTCCAGAGATACCGTTCCACAGCGATCACTCCGTTTATGGTACGCATTCCCGGAGCGCTGATCTGTCCCGGAGGTTCCGGAGTCGTTTCAAAGCCGGCCTCCATCCCGCATATATTTCCCGCCTCCTCCAGCATCCGGCGGATCATGCACCGCATAAAATAAACGTCGTCTCCGTCCATAGCCCGGTAATACGCCTCCTGCAGCTCCCGGTGCTCCCGGACACCCAGCCGCAGCTCCCGGCGGATCGCTTCAAAGATCTGCGGATCCGGCAGCCTCGTTCCGGCCAGATACCGCTGGATATTCACCCGGTTGATGCCCGTGATCCTGGCAAATTCATAGTTGGTATATCCGCTGGCCCTTAAATGGGCCTCCAACAGCTCATGAAATCTTCGTTTTTCCATACTGGCTCCCCCTCCCCGCAATTAAAGCTCCCAAAAAGCAAAAACGCCTGCCGGAAGACGTATCTTACCGGCAGGACATTCTATTCTAGCAGCATAATTCAGTAATCACCTGCGCAAAGATCTTCGCGCTCATTAAAAGCTCATCGATCACCGCAAACTCGTCGGGACCGTGCATGTTATTTTCTGTTTCCGGCATGGCCGCGCCGAAGGCAACTCCGTTCTTTAAGTGGTGGACATACGTTCCGCCTCCGATGGCGATGCACTCTCCCTTTCTTCCCGTATACATCTCATAGCTCTTAAGGAGCGTCTGGACAAACTGGGAATCTCCGGGAACGTGGTGGGGCGGGTTCATGGAATCATTGTTTAAAGAGATCCCGTACCCGGCCATGGCCGCCTTCGCCGGCTTTAAGGTATTCTCCTCATTGGAGCAGATGGGGCAGCGGCTGTCAAAATCACCGGAAAGGCTGGTCTCCGTGATCTCCAGCATACTGAAGGTCAGGGTCAGCTGGCCGGATTCCTCGTCCTCCATGGCGATCCCCAGGTTCTTTCCAAACCAGTCGCCGTGGGGCATCAGCTGATTCAGGGCACGGATCTTTTCCACCTGTCCGCACTCAGCCAGCTCCAGCTTTTCGATCAGTGAAAGAAGTCCTGTCAGGGCATTTTTCCCCTTCCAGGGGGTGGAAGCATGGCCGTTTTCCCCAAAGGCCTCGATCTTCATATAGCCGCCCTCAGAGGTCACGTCAAAACGGATCCCCAGCTCGGCCTCTAAAGTGTGGGCAAAGGCCTCTGTATCGGAGCCGTCCAGTCCCTCAAATAAGGCCTCTGCCTTGGAGGGGACCACGTTGGACTTGGTGCCGCTCTTAAAGGATACCATTCTGGGAAGGGCCTGGCTCTTTTCAAACTCCGCCGTGAACTGGCCGTGAAGGCTGCCCTTTTCAATGTTGATCACCGGGAAGCTGGCGTCCGGAGAGAAGGTCATGGGGGCCTCCTCCTCCACACTGTAATAGTGCCGGATATCGGAGCTGCCGCACTCCTCGTCGGTTCCCAGGATCAGACGCACGTTCTTCTTCGCCGGGATCCCCAGCTCCTTCACAGCGCGCATGGCGTAGAGGGCTGCGATGGCCGGACCCTTATCGTCGGCAGTTCCGCGGCCATAGATCTTTCCATCCTTTACCACCGGTACAAAGGGCTCTGTCACCGTCCATCCGTCTCCCGCCGGAACGATGTCCAGGTGGGCTAAGATATCCAACTGCTTTTCCTTATCGTTCAGATCCACCGTTCCCACATAGTTGTCGTAGTTGTTGATGGAAAATCCGTAGCATTCTGCAATGTGGAGCGCTGCGCCCAGAGCCTCAAAGCAGCCGTCTCCGTAGGGCCTTCCTGCCCGGTAGGAATCCTTGGTGCTGTCGATCTTACAAAGCTCCGCGATATCCTCCAGCATTTCTGTTTTATGGGCGTCGATAAATTTGTCTATTTTTTCTCTGTACACGTTTCTGCCTCCTATTTCATCATTCCGGCCAGCACTTCATTGACCACTTTTCCGTCTGCCTTTCCCTTTACCAGGGGCATTAAGATCTTCATGATCCGTCCCTTATCTTTGGCCGTCGGCGCTTCCATCTCCAGTTCCTTTAAAACTCCGTTTATGATCTCTGTGATCTGGTCCACAGTCAGGTCTGCCGGAGCAAACTCCTGGTATACCTCCATCCGCTTTCTGGCCTCTTCGATGATGTCGGTCCGGTCTGCGGGAGCCGTATCCATGGTCTCCTTGGTCTGCTTTAATTCCTTTTTGATCACTGCATTGGCCTCGTCCTCGGTCAGGGGAGAGCGCTTGTCGATCTCCGCATTCTTTAAAGCAGATAAAAGCATGGACAGAGAATCCTTCCTGTCCTTATCCTTGGCCTTCATGGCCTCTACCATAGCTGCACGTACAAGCTCGATCTTGCTCATAGGATCCCTTCCTTTCCTTATTAATATCAATTAATTCCGTCCGAACTCAGCCAGTCTTAAGCCTGGGTTTCTCTCTTCCACCATCCCGACGCTCCAGCTATTGATGAACAGGAGCAGCGGATTGCCCTTCAGATCACAAATCCGCTTCATATCGGAGGTACCCTGGATCCTGGCCACATCCACCTCGCCCGGATTCTCGATCCACCGGATATACTCAAAGGGAAGCTGCTCCAGCTTTACCTCCACGTTGTACTCGTTCTCCAGGCGGTAGGTCAGCACCTCGAACTGCAGGACTCCCACAACGCCTACGATGATCTCCTCCATGCCTGTATTGAACTCCTGGAAGATCTGGATGGCTCCCTCCTGGGCGATCTGGCTGATGCCCTTGATAAACTGCTTTCTCTTCATGGTATCCATCTGGCGCACCCTGGCGAAGTGCTCGGGAGCAAAGGTGGGGATCCCCTCAAACTGGAATTTCCCGCCGGGAGCGCATAAGGTATCTCCAATGGAGAAAATACCCGGATCAAATACGCCGATGATGTCTCCGGCATACGCCTCCTC